>NZ_DBNGPQ010000001.1:0-20549 GCF_057122925.1 Umezawaea sp.
GTCGGTCTTGCCCATCTCCACGAACCGGCCACCGGGACGCACCAACCCCAGCGAGCCGTCCACGAACTCCCGCGCCAGCGAGTTCAGCACCACGTCCACCGACGGGAACGACGACACGAACCCCAGATCACGCGACGACGCCACGTGCTCGTCATCCAGACCCAGCTCGCGCAGCACCCCCCACTTGCCGGGACTCGCCGTCGCGAACACCTCCGCACCCCAGTGCCGAGCGAGTTGCACCGCCGCCATCCCCACCCCACCGGCGGCGGCGTGCACCAGCACCGACTGTCCGGGGGCGAGCCCGCCGAGGTCGGCGAGGCCGTAGTAGGCGGTCAGGTAGGCCACCGGCACGGACGCCGCGACCTCGAACGACCAGTGGTCCGGGATGCCGACCAGCATCCGGTGGTCGGCGACCGCCTCGGGGCCGAACGCGCCGGTGAACAGGCCCGTGACCCGGTCGCCCGGCACGAGGTCGCGCACGTCCGCGCCGACCTCCAGCACCACGCCCGCGGCCTCGCCGCCGATGGTGGCGGCACCGGGGTACATCCCCAGGGAGATCAGCACGTCCCGGAAGTTCACGCCCGCCGCCCGGACCGCCACCCGCACGTCGGTCGCGGCGAGCGGTTCGGCGGTGACGGGCAGCAGCTCCAGCCCGTCCAGCGTGCCGCCGCGGACGGACGTGAGCCGCCACAGCGGCGAGCCTGCGGGAGGGGTGAGCGCCGCGCTCGTGGCGGCCCTGGCCAGCCGGGGCACGAGCAGGCCGCCGCCGCGCACCGCGACCTCGGGCTCGTCGGTCGCCAGCACGGCCGACAGCACGTCGTGGGACGGGCCGGAGTCGGCGTCGACCAGCACGAACCGGCCGGGGTGCTCGGCCTGCGCCGAGCGGACGAGGCCGCGCACGGCCGCCTGCGCCAGATCGGTGACGTCCTCGGCCACCTCGGTGCTCACCGCGCCGCGGGTCACCAGGACGAGCCGGGAGTCCGCGAACCGCTCGTCGGCCAGCCACGCCTGGAGCAGGCGCAGCGCGTCGTGGCTCGCGGCGCGGACCGCGTCGGCGTCGCCGCCGCCGGTCGCGCAGGCGTGCACCACCACGTCGCCCTCGACGGAGGCCAGGTCCTCCACGGAGGCCAGTGCCGTCCACCGGACCGGCTCGGCGGGCTCGGCGGCGAGCGGCGTCCAGTCGACCCGGAAGAGCGAGTCCGGCCGCGCGGGCGCGGGTCCGGAGACCGCGACCGGCCGCGACACCAGCGACCGCACCGTGGCCACGGGGGCTCCGACGCCGTCCGCGACCTCCAGGGTCACGCCCTCCGGGTCGGCGGGCAGCAGCCGGACGCGCAGCGTCGACGCGCCCACGGCGTGCAAGGAGATCCCGGTCCACGCGAACGGCAGCAACCCGCCCTCGGAGCCCGCGGCGGCGGCGTTCACGTGCAGGGCGGCGTCCAGCAGGGCCGGGTGCAGCCCGAACCCGGCGACGTCGACCCCGTCCGGGACCGCGACCTCGGCGAACACCTCGTCGCCCCGGCGCCACGCGGCGCGCAGACCCCGGAACGCGGGCCCGTAGCCGTAGCCCGCCGCGGCCAGGTCGTCGTACAGGCCGTCGGTGGGGACCACCTCCGCGCCGGGCGGCGGCCACTGCGCGAGGTCGAACCCGGCCGGGCTCGCGCCCCCGGCGAGCACGCCGCTCGCGTGCCGCGTCCAGCCGCCGTCGGACTCGTCGGGCCGGGAGTGCACGGTGAACGCCCTGCGGCGGCCGTCCTCGGGGTCGAGGCGGAGCTGGACCTGGACGCCGTCGCCGCCGGTGAGCACCAGCGGCGACTCCAGGGTCAGCTCCTCCAGCAGGTCGCAACCGACCTCGTCGCCCGCGCGCAGCGCCAGCTCGACGAAGGCGGTGCCGGGCAGCAGGACCGTGCCGCTCACGGCGTGGTCGGCCAGCCAGCCGTGCGTGCGCGTCGACAGGCGCCCGGTCAGCAGCACGTCACCCTCGGGCAGCCGGACCGCGCCACCGAGCAGCGGGTGCCCGGTGGCCTCCAGGCCGACCGAGGACACGTCGCCGGTGCCCGTGCCGGAGTCGAGCCAGAACCGCTCGCGCTGGAACGCGTACGTCGGCAGCGCGATCCGGCGGCCTCCGCGCACGGCGGGCGTCCAGTCGACCGCGACACCGCGCACCCACAGCTCCGCCGCCGAGGTCAGGAACCGCTCCAGGCCGCCCTCACCGCGCCGCAGCGACCCCGCGACCACCGCGGCGGGCGCCGAGTCCTGCACCGCGCCCGTCAGCACCGGGTGCGCGCTCATCTCCACGAACGCGCCGACCCCGTCGGCCACCAGCGCCCGCACCGCCGACTCCAGCTCAACCGTCTGCCGCAGGTTGCGGTACCAGTACTCGGCGTCGAGCGCCGCGGACTCGACGAACGCCGTGTCGGAGGTGGAGTAGAACGGCACGCGCGGCACGAGCGGGCGCACCGGCCCGAGCACGTCGAGCAGCTCGCCGCGCAGCGCCTCCACGTGCGCCGAGTGCGACGCGTAGTCCACCGGGACGCGCCGCGCGCGGACGCCGTCGGCCTCGCAGGCCGCCAGCAGCTCGTCGAGGGCCTCGGCGTCGCCGGACACCACGATCGCCGTGGGCCCGTTGACCGCCGCCACCGACAGCCGTCCCGGCCACCGGCCGATCAGCTCGCGCACGCCGTCCACCGGCAGCGCCACCGACACCATGCCGCCGGTGCCGGACAGCCCGAGGATCGCCCGCGACCGCAGCGCCACCACCCGAGCGCCGTCGGCCAGCGACAGACCACCGGCCACCACGGCGGCGGCGATCTCGCCCTGCGAGTGGCCGACCACCACGGAGGGTTCGACGCCGTGGGAGCGCCACACCTCCGCGAGCGACACCATCACCGCCCACAGCACCGGCTGCACGACGTCGACCCGCTCCAACGCCTCCGCGTCCGACAGAGCCGCGATCAGGTCCCAGTCGACGAACTCGGCCAACGCCGCCGCGCACTCCGCCATGCGCGCCGCGAACACGGGTGAGTGCTCCAGCAGCTCCACGCCCATGCCGACCCACTGCGACCCCTGGCCGGGGAACACGAAGGCGACCCGAGGGGCGTCGGCGCTGAGGCCGTGGACGACGGCGGGGTCGTCGGAGGTGAGCGAGGTCAGGCCGGACACCAGTGCGGCGCGGTCGGCTCCGACGACCACGGCCCGGAACGGCAGGGCGGACCGGGTGGTCGCGAGCGAGGCCGCGACGTCCACCTCCCGCTCACCCCCCACGGAGGACAGCAGCCGTTCGGCCTGCGCGCGCAGCGCGTCGCGCGAGGTCGCGGACAGCACCCACGGCACCACGGCGGGACCGTCGTCCGGTGCCGGTTCGGACTCGACCGGACCGGCCTCCTCGATGATCACGTGCGCGTTGGTGCCGCTCATGCCGAACGACGACACGGCCGCGCGGCGCGGGTGCCCGTTCGCCTCCCACGGGCGCGCCTCGGTCAGCAGCTCGACCGCGCCCGCCGACCAGTCGACGTGGGTGGTCGGCCGGTCGACGTGCAGCGTCCTGGGCAGCAGCCCGTGGCGCAGCGACAGGACGACCTTGATGACACCGGCGACCCCGGCCGCCGCCTGCGAGTGCCCGATGTTGGACTTGACCGACCCCAGGTACAGCGGCGTGGACCGGTCCTGGCCGTAGGTCGCCAGCAGCGCCTGCGCCTCGATCGGGTCGCCGAGCCTCGTCCCGGTGCCGTGCGCCTCCACGGCGTCCACGTCCGACGTGGACAGTCCCGCGTTGGCGAGCGCCGCCTTGATGACGCGCTGCTGCGACGGGCCGTTCGGGGCCGTCAGGCCGTTCGACGCGCCGTCCTGGTTCACCGCCGAGCCGCGGATCACGGCCAGCACCTCGTGGCCGTTGCGGCGGGCGTCCGACAGCCGCTCCAGCACCAGCACGCCGACGCCCTCACCCGCGCCCATGCCGTCGGCCGTCGTCGAGAACGCCTTGCACCGGCCGTCCTCGGCCAGGCCGCGCTGACGGCTGAACTCGACGAACAGCGCGGGCGTCGACATCACCATCACGCCACCGGCCAGCGCCAGCGAGGACTCGCCCTGGCGCAGCGACTGCACCGCGAGGTGCAGCGCCACCAGCGACGACGAGCACGCCGTGTCCACCGTGACGGCCGGCCCCTCGAACCCGAAGGTGAACGCGACCCGGCCCGACACGACGCTCGCCGAGTTGCCGGTGATCAGGTGGCCCTCGACGGACTCCGGCACGTCCGCCATCGCCGCCGCGTAGTCGTGCCCGCTCAGGCCCGCGAACACGCCGGTGCTGGTGCCCCGCAGCGACACCGGGTCGATCCCCGCCCGCTCCAGCGCCTCCCACGACGTCTCCAGCAGCAACCGCTGCTGCGGGTCCATGGCCAGCGCCTCGCGCGGCGAGATCCCGAAGAACGCCGCGTCGAACGCGCTCGCGTCGTGCAGGAACGCGCCCTCGCGGACGTAGCTCTTGCCCGCCCGCTCGGGATCGGCGTCGTAGAGCCCGTCGAGGTCCCAGCCCCGGTCGGTCGGGAAGCCCGACACCGCGTCGCCCTCGTCGACGAGCAGCCGCCACAGCTCGTCCGGTGAGGAGACGCCGCCGGGGAACCGGCAGCTCATCGCGACGATGGCGATGGGTTCGCTGAGCTTGCGGCTCTGCCTGCGCAGCCGCTCGTTGTCCTTCAGCGACGCCCGGAGCGCTTCGACCAGTTGCTCGTTCGAGGTAGTCATCTGTTCCCAGTCCTCTGGTTCCCGCTCAGGAGTCGGTCGTGTCGAGCGCCCGCTGCACGAGGCTCGCGACGTCCATGTCGTCGAACAGGTCGGCGCCGTCGTCGGTGTCCGCGTCGGGCGCGGGCTCCGGTTCGGGCAGCAGGTCCCCGCGCAGCCGGGCGGCGAGCGCGGCCGGGCTCGGGTGGTCGAAGATCACCGTGGCGGGCAGCCGCAGCCCGGTCGCGCCGTTGAGCCGGTTGCGCAGCTCCACCGCGGTCAGCGAGTCGAACCCGAGTTCCTTGAACGCCCGGTTCGCGCCGACGGTCCCGCTGTCCGCGTGGCCGAGCACCGCGGCGGCGTTGGAGCGCACCAGGTCCAGCAGCACGCGGTCGCGTTCGGGCTCGGCCAGCCGCTCCAGCCGCTCGACGAGCGACGCGCCGCCCGGCTCGGCCGCGGTGACGGCGGTCCGCCGCGCGGTCGTCCGGACGAGGCCGCGCAGCAGCGACGGCACGACACCGGAGTCGGCCTGGGCGCGCAGCGCCGCCGTGTCCAGCCGGGCAGGCACCAGCAGGGTCTCGTCCAGCCGTCCCGCGGCGTCGAACAGCGCCAGCCCCAGCTCGTTGGACAGCGGCACCACACCGCCCTTGGCCATCCGCCGGAGGTCGGCGTCGGTGAGGTGGCCGGTCATGCCGCTGGCCTCGCCCCACAGGCTCCACGCGAGGGACAGCGCGGGCAGGTCGTGCGCGCGGCGGTGCTGCGCCAGCGAGTCGAGGACGACGTTGGCCGCCGCGTAGTTGCCCTGCCCCGGCCCGCCGAAGGTGCCCGCGGCCGAGGAGAACAGCACGAACGCCGACAGGTCCGCGTCCCGCGTCAGCTCGTGCAGCGCGAGCGCCGAGTCCACCTTGGACCGCAGCACCGAGGTGACCTGCTCCTCGGTCAGCGATTCGACCGTCGCGTCGTCGAGCACACCGGCCGCGTGCACCACGGCGGTCAGCGGCCGGTCGGCCGGGACCCCGGCGAGCACCGCGGCGAGCGCGTCGCGGTCCGCGACGTCGCAGGCGGTGACCACGACCCGTGCGCCGAGGGCCGTCAGCTCCTCCGCCAGGCCCGGCGCGCCGTCCCGGCCGCTGCGGCTGAGCAGCAGCAGGTCGCGCACGCCGTGCTCGGTGACCAGGTGGCGGGCGAGCAGTCCGCCCAGCACGCCGGTCGCGCCGGTGAGCAGCACCGTGCCGCCGTCGTCCCACCGGCCCGGCACGGTCAGCACGACCTTGCCGACGTGCTTGGCCTGGCTGACGAACCGCAGCGCCTCCGGTGCCCGCCGCACGTCCCACGTGCGGACGGGCAGCGGTCGCAGCACGTCGCGCTCGAACAGCCCGACGATCTCGCGCAGCATCTCCTGGATGCGGTCCGGTCCGGCCTCGACGAGGTCGAAGGCCCGGTACCGCACGTCGCCCACCGCCCCTGGGTCGCGGACGTCGGTCTTGCCCATCTCCACGAACCGGCCACCGGGACGCACCAACCCCAGGGACTCGTCCACGAACTCCCGCGCCAGCGAGTTCAGCACCACGTCCACCGACGGGAACCCCGCGGCGAAGCCCAGTTCCCGCGAGGACGCCAGGTGCTCGTCGTCCAGCCCGAGGTCGCGCAGCGCGTCCCACTTGCCGGGGCTCGCGGTCGCGAACACCTCCGCACCCCAGTGCCGAGCGAGCTGCACCGCCGCCATCCCGACACCGCCGGCGGCGGCGTGCACCAGCACCGACTCACCGGACCGCAGCCCGGCCAGGTCCCGCAGCGCGTAGAACGCCGTCAGGAACACGATCGGCGTCGAGGCGGCCCGCACGAACGACCAGCCCGCGGGCACCGGGGTCAGCATCCGGTGGTCCGAGACGCCGAACCGCGCGAACCCGCCCTGGAACAGGCCCATCACCCGGTCGCCGACGCGCGGGGAGTCCACGCCGTCGCCGACCTCCACCACGACACCGGCCGCCTCGCTGCCCAGCAGCGCCCGGTCCGGGTACATGCCGAGGGAGATCAGCGCGTCGCGGAAGTTCACGCCCGCCGCCCGGATCGCGACCCGGACCTCCCCGGCTGCCAGGGGGAGCGTCGAGTCGGGGGCGGGCACCGGCCGCAGGTCCTCCAGCGTGCCCCTGGTGCCCGCGTCGAGCCGCCACGGCGTGCGGTCGTCGGGCAGCACCAGCGAACCGCCCGCCACCGCCTTCGCCAGCCGGGCCGCGCGCACCCGGCCGAACCGCACCGCGAGCTGCGGTTCGCCGGTCGCCAGCGCGGACGGCACCACGTCGGCGGAGGCCGCGTCGTCGAGGTCCAGCAGCACGAACCGGTCCGGGTTCTCCGACTGCGCCGAGCGCACGAGCCCCCACACCGCGGCGTGCGCCAGGTCCGGCACGTCCTCGCCGGGCAGTGCGCCGATGGCCCCGCTGGTCACCAGCACCAGCCGCGAGCCCGCGAACCGGGTGTCGGCGAGCCAGCCCTGGAGCAGGCGCACGGCCGACAGGGTCGCGGTGGCGGCGTCGACCGGCGCGTCCGCGACGAACGGCGCGAGCACGGTGCCGGGCACGGGAGCGCCCGCGTCGACGGCCGCGACCAGCTCGGCGAGGTCGAGGAAGGTCGAGCGGCGCGCGGCGAGCGCCTTCGTCACGCCGTCGCCCGCGCCGAGGACGGCCCAGTCGTCGGTGGCCGTCGGCTCCTCCGGCGCGGCCAGCGGCGTCCAGGCCACCCGGTGCAGCGAGTCGAACACCCCGTCCGCCTGCCGGGCCGCGGCCGGGCGCAGGACCAGGGAGTCGACCGCGACCACCGGCGCACCGGTGGCGTCGGCCGCCAGCAGCGAGACGTGGTCCCCGGCGCGCGAGAGCCGGACCCGCAGCGCGGACGCGCCCGCGGCGAACACCCGGACCCCGTTCCAGGAGAACGGGAGCAGCGCCTGGCCGTCGTCGGGCAGCAGGTCGCCGAGGCCGAGCGCGTGCAGGCACGCGTCGAGCAGGGCGGGGTGGACGCCGAAGCCGTCGACGTCGGCGCCCTCCGGCAGCGCGACCTCGGCGAAGACGTCCCCGTCGCGCCGCCACGCCGCCCGCACCCCCCGGAACAGCGGCCCGTAGCCGAGGCCGCGCGCGGAGAGGCCGTCGTACAGGGAGTCGACCGCGACCGGCGAGGCGCCGACCGGCGGCCACTCGGCCAGGTCGTCCCCGGCGGGGGCCGGGGCCGTCGCGAGCACACCGCTCGCGTGCCGCGTCCACCCGTCGGCGTCGTCGGAGCGGCTGTGCACGGACACCGGCCTGCGGCCTGCGGCGTCCGGCGCGGACACCCGCACCTGGACCCGGTGCGCGGCGGCGGCCCGCAGCACGAGCGGCGCCTCCAGGGTCAGCTCCTCGACCAGGTCGCAGCCGGTCTCGTCGCCCGCGCGCACGGCCAGGTCGAGGAAGGCCGTGCCGGGCAGCAGGACGGCGTCGTGCACCTCGTGGTCGGCCAGCCACGGGTGCGAGCCCGTCGAGAGCCTGCCGGTCAGCAGCACCTCGTCGGTGTCGGCCAGTTCGACCGCCGCGGCGAGCAGCGGGTGCCCGGTCGTGCCGAGCCCCGCCGCGGTGACGTCACCGGTCCCGGTGGCGGCGGTGACCCAGAAGTCCTGCCGCTGGAAGGGGTACGTCGGCAGGTCCACCGGTCGGCCCGCCTCGACCAGCGGGCACCACGAGACGCGCACGCCCCGCGTCCACAGCTCGGCCGCCGACAGCAGGAACCGGCTCAGGCCCCCGTCGTCGCGCCGCAGCGAGCCGCCGACCACCGCGAGCCCGTCGGCCGACTCCACGGTGTCCTGCACCGCCGTGGTCAGCACGGGGTGCGGGCTCACCTCCAGGAACGCGCCGACGCCGTCCTCGGTCAGCGTGCGCACCGCGGGCTCCAGCCAGACGGTCTGCCGCAGGTTCCGGTACCAGTACTCGGCGTCCAGCGACGTCGGGTCGACGTAGCGCTGCTCGACCGTGGAGTAGAACGGCACGTCGGCGCGGCGCGGCACGACGGGCGCCAGCACCTCGGCCAGCCGCTCGCGCAGCGCCTCCACGTGCACCGAGTGCGACGCGTAGTCCACCGGCAGCCGCCGGGCGCGCACGCCGTCGGCCTCGCACACGGCCAGCAGCGCGTCCAGCGCCGCGACGTCACCGGACACCACGGTCGCCGCCGGACCGTTGACGGCCGCCACCGACAGCCCCGCGTACCGCGCGGTCAGCGCGCGCACGTCGTCGGCGGGCAGCGCCACCGACACCATGCCGCCGGTGCCGGAGAGCGCGAGGATCGCCTGGGACCGCAGGGCGACGACGCGCGCGGCGTCGTCCAGCGACAGCGCGCCCGCGACGCAGGCGGCGGCGATCTCGCCCTGGGAGTGGCCGACCACCGCGGCGGGCTCGACGCCGTAGGAGCGCCAGAGCTCCGCGAGCGACACCATGACGGCCCACAGCACGGGCTGCACGACGTCGACCCGCTCCAGCGCCTCGGCGTCGGCGAGGACGTCGAGCAGCGACCAGTCGACGAACGGCGCCAGCGCGAGCGCGCACTCGGCCATCCGGTCGGCGAAGACGGGTGCGGAGGCCAGCAGGTCCACCGCCATGCCCGGCCACTGCGACCCCTGGCCGGGGAAGACGAACACCACGCGGTCGTCGCCGCGCACGGCCTCGCCGCGCGCCACGGCGGCGGCGGGCTCGTCGCGGGCCAGGGACCGCGCGCCGTCGAGCAGCGCGGCGAAGCCGCGGCCCACCACCACGGCCCGGTGCGCGAACGTCGACCGCGACAGCACCAGCGACCGGGCGACGTCCAGCGCCTCGACGTCCTGACCGTCCACCCGCGACACGAGCTGCCCGGCCCGCTCCCGCAGGGCTTCCCGCGACGCGGCGGAGAACACCCAGGGCAGCACGGCCGGGGCGGTCGCGGGGTCGGCGTCGGCAGGCGGTTCCTCGGCCTCCTCGATCACGACGTGCGCGTTGGTGCCGCTGACGCCGAACGCGGAGATCCCCGCGCGGCGGGGGCGGTCGCCCCGGTCCCACGGTCGGGCGTCGACCAGCACCTCGACGGCGCCCGCCGTCCAGTCCACGTGCGAGGTGGGCCGGTCGACGTGCAGCGTCCTGGGCAGCACGCCGTGCCGCAGCGCCTGCACCATCTTGATCACGCCCGCCACGCCCGCGGCGGCCTGCGTGTGCCCGATGTTGGACTTCACCGACCCCAGCCACAGCGGGGTCTCGCGGTCGCGGCCGTAGGTGGCGAGCAGCGCCTGCGCCTCGATGGGGTCGCCGAGCTTCGTGCCGGTGCCGTGCGCCTCGACGGCGTCGACGTCACCGGGCTCCAGGCGCGCGTCGGCGAGCGCCTGGCGGATCACGCGCTCCTGCGACGGTCCGTTGGGCGCGGTGAGCCCGCTGCTCGCGCCGTCCTGGTTGACCGCGCTGCCGCGGATCACCGCGAGCACGCGGTGGCCGTTGCGCCGGGCGTCCGAGAGCCGTTCCAGCACCAGGACGCCGACGCCCTCGCCCCAGCCCGTGCCGTCGGCGGCCTCGGCGAAGGCCTTGCAGCGGCCGTCGGCGGCGAGGCCGCGCTGACGGCTGAAGTCGATGAACGCGCCGGGCGTGGCCATGACGGTCACGCCGCTCGCGAGCGCGAGCCCGCACTCGCCCGCGCGCAGGGACCGGGTCGCGAGGTGCACGGCCACCAGCGACGCCGAGCACGCCGTGTCGACGGTGACGGCCGGGCCCTCGAAGCCGAACGAGTAGGAGATCCGGCCGGACAGCACGCTCGCGGAGTTGCCGGTGCCGACGTAGCCGCCCAGGTCCTCCGCGGCGGCGTTCACCAGCCCCGCGTAGTCCTGGCCGTTGGTGCCCGCGAAGACCCCGGTCCGGCTGCCGCGCAGCGAGGCCGGGTCGATGCCCGCCTGCTCCAGCGCCTCCCACGAGGTCTCCAGCAGGACGCGCTGCTGCGGGTCCATCGCCAGCGCCTCGCGCGGCGAGATCCCGAAGAACCCGGCGTCGAACGCCCCCGCGTCGCGCAGGAAGCCGCCTTCGCGGGTGTAGGACGTGCCCGCGTGCGCGGGGTCCGGGTCGTAGACCGCGTCGAGGTCCCAGCCGCGGTCGGTCGGGAAGCCGCCGACGGCGTCACCGCCGGATTCGAGCAGGCGCCAGAGGTCGTCCGGCGTCCGCACGCCACCGGCGAACCGGCAGGCCATGCCGACGACCGCGATCGGCTCGGTCTCGACCGCCTCCAGCTCGCGCACCCGCTGACGCGCCCGGTGCAGATCGGCGGTCACTTTCTTGAGGTACTGGACGACCTTTTCTTCCTGCTGCATTCCAACACCTTTTGTCAGCGAGGCGGAGAAACGTTCCACCAGCGCGATGAGGCCACTTCGACTTCACTCGCGGAAGTCGAAGTGGCATTCACCACCCCAGTGAGAATGAAAGGGTTAGGGCGTGGGCGGCACGGTCGGAGTGGTGCCGATCACCTTGGTCTGCGCGGCGACCGAAGGTTCGTCCTTCGGAACGCACGCGAGCACCGTGTCCATCCACGTCCGCAATTCGAACGAGGCGGGCGTGAACTTGTAGACCCCGGTCTTCTCGGGGATGACGGTCGCCTTGCCGCCGGTGAGGACGGCCAGCTCGCCGACCGGCACCGCGGTGGGGTTGGTGAGCCCCGTGGCGGTGACGACCCGGCTCTCCGGACCCGTGACCCTGATGGCGACGGTGCCCTTGACGCCGTTGGCCGGTATCTCCACCGGCGTGGGCCTCGCGGGCTCCAGCACCACGGCCAGCGGGATCGGGTCGAAGAGGTTCGCGTACTTCGGCGCCGTGATCGTGAGGTTCCACGTGCTGTCGCCCGCCGGGAACGGCGGCTCGGTGCACGAGTAGACCGCGGAGCTCGTCGCCTGGACGTCGGCACCCGCCGGGCCGATCAGCACGACGCTGGCCGCCGCTGCCGCCACCGCCGAGACGAAGGCCGTCCCCACTCGTACCTGCATTTTGTTCATTACGAATCCTTACGATCGTTCGAGTCCCGACCGAAAGCTACTTGGCACTCCCCCAACACCTCACCCCTCATTCTCCGAGAGGTCCCCCTAGACCACCCCTACCAACCCCTACTGCGCGAAAAAACTCTTATTCACACAGGATCGACAACAGTCCGACGCTCTTTTTCGGTACGGTCCGTCCGGTGGGTGTGGATTGTGCCGCGCCCGGCAGCGGTTCGCCGTTCAGGCACGAAACGTTACAAATCCGGCAACTTTCCGATCGGGGTGGGACATGACCCGAACACTGCTTCGCATCGACGGTGACCCCGTCGCCTCGGGCGTCGTACTCGACGACCGGCCCGTGCACGTCAAGCCGAAGGTCGTCGGCGTGGGCACGGCCACGCCGCCGTTCTCCTACACGCAGCAGGAAGTGCTGGACATCTTCAAGGTCGAGGACCCCCGGATCCGGTCGGTCTTCCTGAACAGCGCGATCGACCGCCGGTTCCTGCACCTGCCGCCGGAACTGCCCGACGGCACCCGGTCGACCGAGACGCAGGGCGAACTGCTCCGCAAGCACCGCGAGGACGGCATCGACATGGGCGCGCGAGCGCTCCAGGCGTGCCTCAAGCAGGCCGACGCGACGCTCGACGACGTGCGCTACCTGTGCTGCGTCACCACGACCGGCTTCCTGACGCCCGGCTTCAGCGCCCTGCTGATCAAGCAGCTGGGCCTGCGCCCGGACACCAGCAGGCTCGACGTGGTCGGGATGGGGTGCAACGCGGGCCTCAACGGCCTCAACGCGGTGGCGGGCTGGGCCAGCGCCCACCCCGGCGAGCTGGCCGTGATGG
This sequence comes from Umezawaea sp., assembly GCF_057122925.1. Taxonomy (NCBI): domain Bacteria; kingdom Bacillati; phylum Actinomycetota; class Actinomycetes; order Pseudonocardiales; family Pseudonocardiaceae; genus Umezawaea; species Umezawaea sp. Next base: position 12,556 of record NZ_DBNGPQ010000001.1, read on the forward strand.
TGTGCGCGGAGGCGTGCTCGGCGGCCTACGTGTTCGACGGCTCGATGCGCACCTCGGTGGTGAACAGCCTGTTCGGCGACGGCTCCGGCGCGGTGGCGCTCCTGGCGGAGGAGGGCGGCGAGAAGCCGGGGCCCACGATCCTCAAGTTCGCGAGCTGCATCATCCCCGAGGCCGTGGACGCGATGCGCTACGACTGGGACGACGAGCAGGGCAAGTTCAGCTTCTTCCTGGACCGCGAGGTGCCCTACGTGGTGGGCGCCCACGCGGAGGTCGTGTTCGACCGCCTGCTCGCGGGCACGGGTGTGCGCCCCAGCGACATCTCGCACTGGATCGTGCACTCGGGCGGGAAGAAGGTCGTCGACTCGGTGATGGTCAACCTCGGCCTCACCCGGCACGACGTCCGGCACACCACCGGTGTGCTGCGCGACTACGGGAACCTGTCGAGCGGCTCGTTCCTCTTCTCCTACGAGCGGCTGCTCCAGGAGGGCGTGGTCGAGCCGGGCGACTACGGGATCTTCATGACGATGGGGCCCGGCTCGACCATCGAGACGGCGCTGCTGCGGTACTGATCCGGCGAGGGCCGGGCAAGGTGGTGGGGAATTGTCTTCAGGCGGTACGCGGTCCGATCTGGGCGACCGCGCGGACTTCTACCTCGACATCGACAGCGGATGGGTGCTGTCGCCGTCGCTGATCGCGTCGGTCGAGGAGCTGTGCGACAACGTGGAGGACACGGCCGCGGACACCGCGGTCGTGCTGCGGCTGGGTGGTTCGCCGAACGACGGCGGTGGACCGGGCGACGTCGGCGTCCACCTGGTCAACAAGTGGGAGCGGGCGCTGCGCAGGCTGGAGCGGCTCGCCGCGGTCACCATCGCGGTGGCCGACGGCGACTGCTCCGGGGTGGCGCTGGAGGCGCTGCTGTCGTGCGACTACCGGATCGGCACGCCGGGCCTGCGGCTCGCGCTGCCGGTCGCGGCGGGCGAGCCGTGGCCCGGCATGGTGGTGCACCGGCTGGCGAACCAGCTCGGCGTCGCCAGGGCGCGCCACCTCGTGCTGTTCGGCTCCGCGATCACCGGTCGCCGCGCGGTGGAGCTGGGGATCCTCGACGAGCTGACCGAGGACGTCGACTTCGCCGTCGAGGCGCAGACGGCGCTGGCCCGCGGCCTCGCCGGGACGGAGCTGGCCATCCGGCGCAGGCTCCTGATGGACGCGACGACCACGAGCTTCGAGGACGCGCTGGGCACGCACCTGGCGGCGTGCGACCGGACCCTGCGACGGGCGAGCGGGGAGAGCGCGCGATGACGGCGGACAGCGCGGTGGACACCGACGTCGAGCGCTGGGTGGCCGGGTCCCCCTCCCCGACCGGGGACCCGGCCACCGACGCCGCGGCGCTGCGGCGTCACCTCGACCGGGGTGAGGAACTGCTCGCCGCGCTCGGTCCGGCACCGGACCGCTCCCCCGACCAGCGGCGGGTCGCGGACGCGGTGCACCGCGCGAGCCGCTGGTCGCGCGCGGGTTTCCTGCGCGCCAACGCGACCGCGGTCTACGACGAGCTGACCGACCACCGCACCCTCCACCTGAGGCTGGACGAGCTGGTGGCGCGCGCGGCGGAACTGGTGCCGGGTCTCGTGCCCGGTCCGGAGCAGCTCGCCGAGGAGCTGCGGTTCCCCCAGGCGCACAAGGAAGGCCGGGAGATCGACCAGGCGGTCTTCTTCAGCGAGCTGCTCCGCCTGCCCGACGTGGGCGCGCACCTGCTGGACGCGATGCGCCGCCCCACCCCCCGCGCCCTCGGGCTGCTGGCGGAGTTCGGGCGCGTCGACGAACTGGACCTGGGCACCGTCCGGGTGCTGCGGCACGACGGCGTGGCGCACCTGACCATCCACAACGAGCACTGCCTCAACGCCGAGGACAACGCGCTCGTCGAGGACCTGGAGACGGCGGTCGACCTGGTGCTGCTCGACGACGACGTGCGCGTGGGGACGCTGCGGGGCAGCGAGATGACGCACCCGAGGTACCGGGGCAGGAGGGTGTTCAGCGCGGGCATCAACCTCAAGCACCTGCACCAGGGGCGGATCTCCTACGTCGACTTCCTGCTGCGCCGCGAACTGGGGTTCATCAACAAGCTCAAGCGCGGGCTCGTCCTGGAGGACAGCCCGCTGACCTGGCCGCGGCGGACGGCGGAGAAGCCGTGGGTCGCCGCCGTCGACACCTTCGCGATCGGCGGCGGGATGCAGCTGCTGATGGTGTTCGACAAGGTGGTCGCGGGGGCCGACGCGTTCTTCAGCCTGCCCGCCGCGCAGGAGGGCATCGTGCCGGGCGCGGGCAACCTGCGGATCGGCGAGCTGACCGGTGGCAGGCTCGCCAGGCAGGTGATCTTGGGCGGGCGGACGATCCGGGCGGGCGAACCGGAGGCCCGGTTCGTCTGCGACGAGGTCGTGGAACCGGATCAGGTCGGGGCGGCCCTGGAGCGCGGCGCGCGGGCCCTCGACAACGCGGCGGTCGTCGCCAACCGCAGGATGCTGAACCTCGCGGACGAGTCCGCCGACCGGTTCCGCGAGTACATGGCGGACTTCGCGCTCGCCCAGGGGTTGCGGCTCTACAGCCAGGACGTGATCGCCAAGGTCGGGCGGTCCTGGTCCGGGGAGGGGACGCGGTGAAACCCGTCGACGCGCTGCTGGCCGTGCTGCGGGAGGAGGGCGTGACCAAGGTCTTCGGCAACCCCGGCACCACCGAGCTGCCGCTGGTCGACGCGCTGGTCGACGCCGACGACCTCGACTACGTGCTCGGCGTCCAGGAGGGGTCGGTCGTCGCGATGGCCGACGGCTACGCCCGCGCGACCGGGCGGCCCGCGTTCCTCAACCTGCACGTGGCGGCCGGGCTGGCGAACGGGCTCGTCGGCCTGCTCAACGCCAGCCGGTCGCGGACCCCGCTGGTGGTGACCGCGGGCCAGCAGGACCGCAGGCACCTGGTGCACGACCCGATGCTCTCCGGTGACCTGGTCGGCCTGGCCAGGCCCGCGGTGAAGCACGTGTTCGACGTGCAGCACGCGCACGACCTGCCGCTGCTGCTGCGCCGGGCGTTCGCGCTGGCCGTGCGGCCGCCCGCGGGGCCGGTGTTCCTGTCGATCCCGATGGACCTGCTGGCCGAGGACGTCGACGTGGACCTGCCCGCGAGGTCGGTGATCGCGCCGCAGGGCGCCGCGTCCTCGCTGGACGAGGCGGCGGCGCTGCTGGCCGGGGCGCGCGACCCGGCGATCGTGGCGGGTGACGGGGTGGGCCGCGACGGCGCGGTCGCCGAACTGGTGGCGCTCGCCGAGGCCCTGGGCGCCACGGTGTTCTCCCAGCCGATGGCGGACGGGATCGACTTCCCGACCTCGCACCCCCTCCACGCGGGCGGCCTGCCCCCGGTCTACGCGCGCATCCGCGAGGCGCTGGCCGGGCACGACCTGGTGTTCATCGTGGGGTGCCACGCGTTCATGGCGCACCACTACACGCCCGGTTCTCCCGTTCCCGAGGGCACCCGCGTGCTCCAGCTCGACCCGGACCGCGCCGAGCTGGGGCGGAACTTCCCGGTGGAGCTGGGCCTCACCGGCGACATCAGGTCCACGGTGGACGCGCTGGTGCGGAAGCTGGCGGGCGCGCCGACCGGAGCGGCCGAGCGGACCGCGGTGATCGGCGCACGGGTGCGGGCCCGCCGCGCCGAGGTCGACCGGGCGGCGCTGGCGGAGTACGGGCCCGCGCCCCTGAGCCCGCTCGCCGCCGCGCACGCGGTCGCGGCCGGGCTGCCCGCGGACGCGGTGGTGGTCGAGGAGGCCATCACGACCGGCGTGCACCTGAGGTCCGTGCTGCGCCAGGACCGGCCGCGCTCCTACGTGCACACCGTCGGTGGCGGGCTCGGCTCCGGCATCGGCGCGGCCGTCGGCACCAGGATGGGCGACCCCACCCGCCCGGTGGTCGCCGTCCTCGGCGACGGCTGCACGCTGTTCGGGTTGCAGGGGCTGTGGAGCGCCGCGCGGTACGGCGTGCCCGTGACGTTCGTCGTGATGAACAACGGCGAGTACCGCACCCTGAAGGAGACGCTGGACTCCTGGGGCAGCCGCGCCACCAGGGCGGGCGAGTACCCCGGTCTCGACCTCGGCCGCCTGGACTTCACGGTGGCGGCCGGGTTCTTCGGCGTGGACGCCGTCCGCGTCGCCGACGCCGCCGAGCTGGTCGAGGTCGTCGCGAAGGCGGGGCAGCGGACCGCGCCGCTGCTGGTCGAAGTGCCCATCACCGGACATCCCCGAGGAGCAGCCGAATGACGCGCCTGGTCACCCCCACCGCGGCCGGGCCGGACACCCGCGCCGTGGTCGAGCCCGCGACCGGCGAGGTGCTCGGCGGCGTGGCGCTGTCCGACCCCGACGACGTGCGCGCCGCGGTGGCCGAGGCCGCCGCGGCGCACCCCGCGTGGGCCGCGACGTCCCCCGTCGAGCGCGCCGCCGTGCTGCGCCGGGCCGCGCGGGTGCTGGAGGAGCACACCGACGAGGTCGTCGAGTGGATCGTGCGGGAGTCCGGCTCCATCCGGGCCAAGGCCGCGGGCGAGGTCGCTTCCGTGCTCGACGAGCTGTGGGTGGCGGCGTCGCTGCCCACGCAGCCGCACGGCGAGCTGTTCGCGGACCCGTCGGGCAGGCGGAGCTTCGGGCGGCGGGTGCCGCTCGGGGTCGTCGGGGTCATCAGCCCGTGGAACGTGCCGCTGCTGCTGGGCGTGCGCGCGGTGGCGCCCGCGCTCGCCCTGGGCAACGCCGTCGTGCTCAAGCCCGACCCGAACACGCACGTGTCCGGCGGCCACGTGCTGGCCGCGCTGTTCGAGCGGGCCGGTCTGCCCGACGGTGTGCTGCGGGTCGTCTCGGGCGACGCCGAGGCGGGCCGGGCGCTGACCGGGCACCCGGACGTGCGGATGATCGCGTTCACCGGGTCGACCGCGGTCGGCAGGCGGATCGGCGCCGAGGCGGGCGGCGCGCTGAAGCGGGTGTCGCTGGAACTGGGCGGCAACAACGCGCTGGTCGTGCTGGACGACGCGGACCTCGACCTGGCGAGTTCGGCTGGCGCGATGAGCTCGTTCTTCCACCAGGGCCAGGTGTGCATGGCGGCGGGCAGGCACGTGGTGCTGCGGGAGGTGGCCGACGAGTACGTGGACCGGCTGGTCCGGCGGGCGGAGAAGCTCGTCGTCGGCGACCCGTGGCGCGCCGACGTGGCGCTGGGACCGCTGATCACCCCGGCCCAGCTGGAGCGGGTGGACGGGATCGTCCGCGACACGGTGGCGGCGGGCGCGGTGGTGCGGACCGGCGGCACGCACGACGGCCCGTTCTACCGGCCGACCGTGCTGACCGGGGTCACCGCCGACATGCCCGCGTTCACCGAGGAGGTCTTCGGCCCGGTCGCCCCGGTGATCGTGGTGGAGGACGAGGACGAGGCCGTCGAGGTGGCGAACCGCACCGAGTACGGGCTGGTCGCGGCCGTGTGGACCGGGTCGGTCGACCGCGGGCTCGCCCTGGCGGACCGGCTCGCCACGGGCATGGTGCACGTCAACGGCGAGACGATCTCCGACAACGCGTTCGTGCCGTTCGGCGGCCGGGGCGCGTCGGGCAACGGCAGCAGGCACGGCGCCGGGCAGAGCTGGGACGAGTTCACCCAGTGGCAGTGGCTGACCGTGCGGGCCGAGCCGATCCCGTCGCTGTTCTGAGGAGACCGGATGCCGTCCACGGTGGACTTCGAGAAGATCGGGCACGTCGCCCACGTGACCCTGAACCGCCCGGCCGTGCTGAACGCGATGAACCTGCGGATGCACGAGGAGCTGGGCGAGGTCTGGGACGAGTTCGAGCAGGACGACGACCTGTGGGTTGCGGTGCTGACCGGTGCGGGCGACCGCGCGTTCTCCGTCGGCCAGGACCTCCGGGAACTGGCCGACCGCGACGAGAACGGCACCGCGCGGCCGAGCACGTTCGGCAGCAGGGGCAAACCGGGGTGGCCGCGGCTCACCGAGCGGTTCTGGCTGACCAAGCCGGTGGTCGCGCGGGTCGACGGCTACGCGCTCGGCGGCGGGTTCGAACTCGCGCTGGCGTGCGACGTCGTCGTCGCCAGCGACCGCACCACGTTCGGACTGCCGGAGGCCAAGCTGGGGCTCGTGGCGGGGGCGGGCGGGGTGTTCCGGCTCACCCGCCAGCTCCCGTTCCGCACCGCCCTGGGCCACCTGATGACCGGCCGCGACCTGACCGCCACCCGCGCGTACGAACTGGGGCTGGTCAACGAGGTCGTGCCACCGTCCGAACTGGACGGCGCGGTCGACGCGTGGGTGGCCGACCTCCTGCGCTGCGCCCCGCTCGCCGTCCGCGCCATCAAGGAGGCCGCGCACGCGTCCGTGACGATGCCGCTGCGGGACGCGTTCGCGACCAGGTACGAGTGGGAGGAGCGGCGGATGCACAGCGAGGACGCCGTCGAGGGCCCGCGAGCGTTCGCGGAGAAGCGCGAGCCCCGCTGGCAGGCCCGCTGACGTGACCGGGTGGGACCGTGTCGCCCGCCCGGTTCCCGCGGCGGCTCGATCGTCAGCGGGCCTCGCTGAGCCGGGACGCGCGCAGGAGGTCGAGCTGGTCGGCACCGCTGGTTCCCCCGGCCGCCGTGTAGGTGACGATGCGCAGGTCGACACCGGGCACGGTCAGCACGTCGCAGTCCAGGGTGACGTCACCCAGCTCGGGGTGGCTGATCGTCTTGAGGTCGCCGGTGAGCTGTCCCATGCCCGCCACCGACCACAGCTCACCGAAGAAGGGCGAGGCCGCCCGCAAACCGTCCACGAGCGCCGCCAGCTCCGGGTCGGCCGGGTAGCGCGAGACCGCTTCGCGCAGGTCCGCGACGATCGCGGTCTCGAACGCGTACGGTCCGGCCGTCGAGGTGACCGGGCGCAGGTGCCAGCGGCCCTCGCCCGTGCCGAAGAGGGCGCGGGCCAGGTTGCGCTCGGCGGGCGGCAGACCGGACGGATCGCCGTGCAGGGCCGTCCACATGTCGTTCCACCGCAGCAGGCTCCAGTCAGCGGCGAACACGCCGATCGGGAGGTCCCCGAGGCGGTCGACGAGGCGGCGGATGCTCGGCGGCACGTGGGTGCCGACGGTCTGGTCGCGGGGCGCGAGCAGACCCGCGGCGCGGAAGAGCTGGTCGCGTTCGGCAGGCGAGAGCCGCAGCGCGCGGGCCAGGGCCGAGACCACCTGGACGGACGGGTTGGTCGCCCGGCCCTGCTCCAGCCGCAGCACGTACTCGTGGGAAAGACCGGCGAGCTCGGCGAGCTCCTCGCGGCGCAGGCCGGGGGCGCGCCTGCGCGCCGACCGGGCGTAGCCAGCGTCAGCCGGGTCGAGGCGGTCGCGCCACCCGCGCACCAGGGCACCGAAGCTCAGGTCGCTCACCCCTCCATGGTCGCACCCGACGCACCCTGCACCACGGTCACCATCCGGGCGAGCGCTGCCCGCATGTAGCGGGTCCAGAGCGGCTTGAACGGCCCGGCGACGATCCAGCGGCGGCCGGGCAGCGGGCGGAAGTCGTAGGTCCACCGGATCGACGTGCCGGTGCCGTCGGGCAGGAACGACCACTCGCCGCGCACCCCGGAGACCAGCTTGGCCAGCACGTTGGTGAACCCGCTGAGCTCGTAGGCGAACCCGTGCCCGTCCACGACCTCGGTGAGCCGCTCGTCGGCCTTGGAACCGTCGGTGAACCAGGTCTGGCGCGAGGTCCCCGGCCGGTCCCAGGCGCCGGTCTGGTCGCGCACCTCCGCGACACCGGGGAACGGCCCCCACGCCTTGAACACCAGGGGGAGGTCGATCGGCACGACCACCCGGTGGGTGTGGGCGGGGCTGGACGTCGTACGGGCGAAAACGGTGATCGGAACGCTGTTCTTCGTCATGCCACGAGCATCGCGGCCCGCGCCCGCCCGAGGCAGACACCTGTCAGTACATACCTTCGCCGTGCCGCCTTCCG
>NZ_DBNGPQ010000002.1:0-42698 GCF_057122925.1 Umezawaea sp.
CGGGGGTGAACCCGCCCGCCGGCTGGTGCCCCGCGGGTGGGGGGGGCTCCCGCGTGGGGGGAGCCGACCACACCGCCGTCAGCCCGTCCTGGCCCTCAGCGCGGTCCACACACCGCTCTCCGGAGCCGGGACGTGCACCAGGATCTCCGCCGCCTGGCCCGGATCCACCCGCGCGACCAGCGCCGCCAGCTCGTCGGGCAGGGCGTCGCCGGGCAGCCAGTGCAGGCCGTGGTCCTCCTTGACCAGCGCCGAGAGGACGGCGGCCTGCGGCAGTTCCGCGGCGTGCCGCAGGTGCACGCCGACCTCCTTGATCAGGTCCGACCCGTGCCGCCGCGGTCGCTTGCCCTCCAGCAGGGCGAGCGCGAGGTAGTAGTGGGCGTGGAGGTTGCGCGGCTCGTTGCGCACCACGTCCTCCAGGCTCCGCCGCGCCTCCGCGTGATCACCTCCGGCCAGCGCCTTCAGCCCGACCGCGAGTCCGTCCCAGTACGGGACACCGATCCGGTCGACCACGCTGTCCGCGTGCCGGAGCAGCCACTGCTCGTCGGGTAACTCGCGCACGCCGTCAGCCGGTCAGCGTCATGACGACGCCCTCGATCACCGCTACCACCGTCGGCGCGCCCGCGGCGATGCCCTTGGCGTCGACCAGGTCGGCCTCGATCCGCTCGACCCGCGGGGTCGGTGCGAGGGCCTCCGCGTTGGCCGAGTCGACCACGGCCGCCAACCTCGATCCGGCGGCCTGGTCGAGGTCGTGCGTCCCCACCGCCCGGTCGACCAGCGACCGCAGGGCGGTGAGTTGTGCGAGCACGCCGGGGTCGAGCTCCCGGCTGTCGGACCGGCTCGGAGCGCCATCCCGGACGTCGTTGTCCTGCTCTGTCCCGATCGTGAATTCGGCCATCCGCTGCCGCACTCCTCGTGCTCTGTGTGTCTGGGCGGTCGGTTCATCGAGCCCGATCGACACCGTGTTACGCCGAGTTCATCGAAACTTCAGAAATTGCCCCGTTCGGGTAAATCCGCCCCGAACGGCGGCATCCGGTGGGGTCACGGCCCGCGCGCCCACCGCGCTTCGTAGGGTTCGGGCCGTGTCGATGGGATCCGCCCTGCTCCGTGCGCTGGACGACCGGGCCGCCGCGTGGACGTTCGTCCGGGACTTCGCGGCCGGGTGGGTGGCGCCGCTGACCGACGCCGACGGGGTCGACGACGCCGAACTCGACGCGGCCGAGGCCCGGCTCGGGCTGCGGTTGCCCGCCGCGCTGCGCGAGGCGTACCGGCTGTTCGGGCGGCGCGAGGACCTGACCGCCAACCAGGACCGGTTGCTGCCGCCGGACGAGCTGTCCGTCGAGCACGGGATGCTGGTGTTCCGCGAGGAGAACCAGTGGGTCGCGCGCTGGGGCGTGCCGGTGGAGGACCTGGAGCGGGACGACCCTCGGGTCGTGGTGCGGGTGAGCCTGGCCGACCCGGACGCGGACCCGATCAGCCCGTGGCTCGACCGGCTGTCGGTGGCGTTCGTGGAACTGGTGCTCAGCGAGTCGCTGTTCGTGCCGGAGGAACTCTCCTGGGGCGACGAGGTGACCGCCGACGAGGTGGCGCTGGTGGAGCGGTGGGCCACGCGGCTGCCCCTGCCGGACTACCCCGCGGACGGGGGCAGCCGGTGGTTCACGGGTCCGGACGTGCTCGTGCGGGTGGACGGAGGGGAGTGGCTCTGGGTCCGCGCCCGCACGGAGGAGGCGCTGGACGGGTTCACCGACGCGCCGGAGGAGTGGCTCCGTCGGTAGCGTCGTCGCCATGACGACCCTCCTCGTGACCGGAGCCGCCGGGTTCATCGGATCGCACTTCGTCCGCCACTGGGTGCGCGAGCACCCCGCCGACCACGTGGTGGCGCTGGACGCGCTGACCTACGCGGGCACCGAGACCAACCTCGCGGACGTGCGCGACCGGATCTCGTTCGTGCACGCGGACATCGCCGACGCGGAGCAGGCCCTGCGGGAGCACGGGGTCGACGTGGTGGTGAACTTCGCGGCCGAGTCGCACAACAGCCTGGCCGTGCTGGACCCGGCGCGGTTCTTCCGCACCAACGTGCTGGGCACGCAGGCGCTGCTGGAGGCCTCGCGGCAGGTCGGCGTCGAGCGGTTCCACCACGTGTCCACGTGCGAGGTCTACGGGGACCTGGCGCTGGACGCGGAGCACGCGTTCACGGAGGAGTCGCCGTACCGGCCGCGCACGCCGTACAACGCCAGCAAGGCAGGCGCCGACCACGCGGTGCGCGCCTACCACGAGACGTTCGAGCTGCCGATCACGATCACCAACTGCGCCAACAACTACGGCTCGCACCAGTTCCCGGAGAAGGTGCTGCCGCTGTTCACGACCCGCGCCCTGGACGGCGATCCGCTGCCCGTCTACGCGTCGAAGGACAACCGCCGCGAGTGGATCCACGCGCTGGACCACGTGCGGGCCATCGAGGCCGTGCTGGACCGGGGCCGCGTCGGCGAGACCTACCACGTCGGCACGGGCGTGGAGGCGAGCGTCGAGGAGCTGGCGGACCTGGTGCTGGACGAGCTGGGCCTGTCACCGGACCTCAAGCGCGAGGTGCCGGACCGGCCGGGCCACGACCGGCGCTACCTGCTCGACTCGACCAAGATCACGCGTGAGCTGGGCTGGGAGCCGCAGGTCCCGTTCGAGCGCGGGATGCGGGACACGGTCCGCTGGTACGCGGAGAACCGGGCCTGGTGGGAGCCGCTGCGCGACCGGTCCCCCGTGGTGGAGAACGCCTGGACGACGTAGTGGCGCAGCGGCCGCACCGGTGTGCGGGGTGTTGCCGGTGCGGCCCGCCGGGCCGGGGTTCCGACGTCGATCGCGGGGGAGTCGCGTACGCCGCGAGCGCCGAGAGCACCACGACCAGGATCGTCGACGGCACGGTGTTGAGGAACGACTTCAGCACCGTCCGGCTGGCCGGCAGGCCCTCGCGGTTCTCCAGGGTCAGCGGCGCGGGCGGCTGGTGGAGACCGTCCACCAGCCGCCCGCGTTGGTGCCGGTCCCGTCGCGCGGCGACGACACAGCAGGCCGAACACCGGCATCGGTCAGAACAGCGCCGCGGGGGGAGCGGCCGTAGCCGGTCGGTCCGAAGTGGACGGTGTCACCAGACCTCGTCCAGCAGCCGGGCGCAGCCGATCAGGCCTGGGGGCGAGTGCACCTGCGGCCGAACAGCTCCGACCTCCGCGCCGGCGCCCGCCGGCCCGGACGGGGAGCGCCCGTCGCCGACGTGCACGACCGCGGTGGTGCCGATGCGCTGGCGCGGCAGGGCGACGGCCCGACGTCGTCCCCTCGCCTCGGGACCGGAACACGGGTCGGGGGAGGCGGCGGTCGCCGCGCACGACCGGACCTCAGGGTGATCGGGGTTCCGAAGGCTGCGGGAGCGGTTTCACCAGGTTGTCGGGGAGCACGGCCCTCCGCGCGACGGGCAGGGCGGGCAGCGAACCGCTCAGCGGCTCGTCGGGGGAGTCGACCCGGCTGAGCCCGGCCGCGATGGCCACGGCCCGGTCCCACTCGGGGTCGGCGGTGTAGTCGGAGTGGCCGCACACCCCGGAAGCCCAGCGCCTGCCGGGGAACGGCCCGCGCGCGGGGTCGGGCAGCCAGTGGTCGCCGCCGAGCACCAGCGCGCCGTTCGGACCGCGCACCGCGGGCGGCAGCGCGCCCTCCGTGCCGTCGGGGAGGTAGCCGACGCCGAGCAGCATCCCGTCGAACACCTGCCTGCCCCACGTCGTCACGGCGCCCCCGAGCGGGTCCGTGCCGCGGCACAGCGCGCGCCACCGGCCGTCGAGACCACCCGCGAGCGCGGCCAGCGAGCTGTGCGGAACGACGGCCGGGAACGCCCTCGGGTACGCCCACTGCAACTGCGACCCCGCGGTCAGCAGGCCGACGCGTTCGCGGTCCTCGGGCGGCAGCACCTCCAGCAGCCGGGCGGCGGCCACGGCGACCAGCAGGCTGCCCTGGCTGTGCCCGGTCAGCACCACGCGGGTGCCCCGGTCCTTGAGGTGCTCACGGGTGCGCGCCACCAGTTCCGGCACGACCTTCAGCGCGTAGCAGGGCGGCACGACGGGGTGCGCCTCGCGCGGCCAGAACGACGCGATGTCCGCGAGGATCCCGAGCCGCCGCCCGGACTGAGGCCTGCGGGCGGCCAGCCAGACCGCGCGCAGCAGCGCGACCGCGAGCAGGCCCAGCACGACGACCCCGAACGCGGAGAGCGGTTTCGTCCACGCGGCGGGCTCGACCCGCCGCAGCCGCAGCGCGATGGCGGGCACGGCGCCCGCGACCAGCACGGCCGCGAGGATCAGCAGCACGTGGTGGCTGTGGTTGCGCTCCCACCGGGCCCACCACCACGCCTTCGACGCCAGCTCCACGTCGCGCGCCCGACCGGAGTGCAGCAGCGACGCCTCGCGCCCCCACTCCCGGTCCCGGCGCAGCGAGTTCCAGCGGACCACGCCGGTGGTCGCGACGACGAGGAGCCCGGCGAGCAGGCCGAGCACGCCCGCGACGCCCCACAGCAGCGAGATGTAGCCGTAGCCGATGGGCAGCGGCAGCCCGCCGCCGAGCAGCCACCGCGCGGTCAGCGCGACCCCGGCGCCGAAGCCGCCGCCCAGCAGTCCCGCCACGGCGAGCACCGGCGCGGCCATCCACCCGCCCGCCCACGGCCGCAGCTCGCGCGGCTGCGCCGACCACGCCGGGCGCGCCAGCAGCGCGGCGGGCACCAGCAGGAGCCCGAACAGCACGCACACCAGCACCAGCAGCGCGGCGAGGACCTGCACGCCGACGTCCACGCCCGGCATCCGCGGCGGCAGGTGCGTGACCAGAGCGCCCGCCACGACCAGCAGCACGCAGGCTCCGAGCACCAGCCCGTGACGGCGGCGGTGTCCCGCGGCGGCGCGCAGCCAGCGGCCACCGCGGTGCGGGGCGCCGCCCGTCGGGTCGTCCAGCAGCATCACGCCGAGCGCGGACACCGCGACCAGCACCAGCCCCAGCACCCACGCGACCGTGATCGCCGCGCCGTGCCCGCCGGGCGCCACCAGCGGGCCGAGCGGACCGCCGAGCACGATCACCACCACCGCCCCGAGCGCGGCGACGACGTGCAGCGACCGCAGCGCCGGGGTGTCCGGGTCGGTGGCGACGTGCGCGCCGGGCAGCACGGACGCCCCCGGCTCGTCGTCGCGCTCCGGCCGGTCGACGCGCCAGTCCACGGTCGACAGCCGGGCCAGCACGAGGACCAGCAGGGCGACGGGCACGAGCCCGACGGCCGTTCGGACCCACGGGACCGTCCGCAGCGACGCGGGCACCGCGTCGGCCAGGCACGCGGAGCCCGGCGCGAGGCACTGCGCGGCCAGCAGGTCCAGCGTCACGACCGCCGTCTGCGCCACCAGCAGCACGGTGAGCAGCAGCGCGGCCAGCCGCAGCAGCGACCGCAGACCGATCCCGAGCAGGTGCGCGGGCGTGCTGCGCTCCGGCACCGGCGGCAGCATCCAGTGCGCCGCGTTCGCCAGGCTGAACGGGAACAGCACCGCCCACGAGGCCCTCGCCCAGCCGCCGGACGTCATCGCGCCCCACACGTAACCCTCGACCACCCGCGTGACCGGACGCCCCTCGGCCTGGAGCACCGGGCCCGGCCCCGGCCTGCGCAACCGGTCGGCGGGCCGCACGATCCGACCCAGCCCGTCACCCGCCACGTCGACCGCGGCCACCGCGTCCACGAGCGAGTGCGGGGTCGTGCCCTGCACGCCGTGGACCCGCAACTCGACGACCCGTGTGTCGGGGCCTGGAATGAGCATCGTCGGTCCTAACTGCAGCTCCGCGTGGTGAGGTCGAAGGGCCATAGTGGGCCATGGGCCACCCGATCACGGCGAACGGACCGGCCCGGCGTGGCGGCGGTAGGGTCGATTGACCCGTTAGTGCTGCTCTGGAGGGAACCGAGGATGACCGCCGACATCGAGGCCGCGAGGCTGCACACCAGCAACGGGCTGGACTTCGCCGTGGCCGATCTGTCGCTCGCCGAGTTCGGCCGCAAGGAGATCCGGCTCGCCGAGCACGAGATGCCCGGCCTGATGGCGCTGCGCCGCGAGTACGCCGAGGTGTACCCCCTCAAGGGAGCCCGTGTGTCCGGCTCCCTGCACATGACCGTGCAGACCGCCGTGCTGATCGAGACGCTCGTGTCGCTGGGCGCCGAGGTCCGCTGGGCGTCCTGCAACATCTTCTCCACCCAGGACCACGCCGCCGCGGCCGTCGTCGTCGGCCCGCACGGCACGCCCGAGGAGCCGAAGGGCGTCCCGGTGTTCGCCTGGAAGGGCGAGACGCTGCCCGAGTACTGGTGGGCCACCGAGAAGATGCTGACCTGGCCCGACGGTGGCCCCAACATGATCCTCGACGACGGCTGCGACGCCACGATGCTCGTCCACAACGGCGTGCAGTACGAGAAGGCGGGCGTCGTCCCGCAGCCTGACGAGAACGACTCCGAGGAGTGGACCGTCGTCCTCGACACGCTGCGCGCCTCGCTCGCGGCGGACTCCTCGAAGTGGACCAAGATCGCCGAGGGCATCCGCGGCGTGACCGAGGAGACCACCACCGGCGTCATGCGGCTCTACCAGCTCGCCGCGGCGGGCACGCTGCTGTTCCCGGCGATCAACGTCAACGACGCGGTCACCAAGTCGAAGTTCGACAACCGCTACGGCATCCGGCACTCGCTGGTCGACGGCATCAACCGCGGCACCGACGTGCTCATCGGCGGCAAGGTGGCCGTGGTCTGCGGCTACGGCGACGTCGGCAAGGGCGCGGCCGAGTCGCTGCGCGGCCAGGGCGCTCGGGTGGTCATCACCGAGATCGACCCGATCTGCGCGTTGCAGGCGGTCATGGACGGCTACGACGTCAAGCGCCTGGAGTCGGTGCTCGACACCGCCGACATCGTCATCACGACGACCGGCAACAAGGACGTCGTGACCGCCGAGCACATGGCGGGCATGAAGCACCAGGCGATCCTGGGCAACATCGGCCACTTCGACAACGAGCTGGACATGGCGGGCCTCGCCCGCTACCCCGGCGTCCAGCGGATCAACATCAAGCCGCAGGTCGACGAGTGGGTCTTCCCGTCCGGCAAGTCGATCATCGTGCTGTCCGAGGGCCGCCTGCTCAACCTGGGCAACGCCACCGGCCACCCGAGCTTCGTCATGTCGAACTCCTTCTCCAACCAGGTGATCGCGCAGATCGAGCTGTTCACCAAGCACGAGGAGTACGACAAGGAGGTCTACCGCCTCCCCAAGGTCCACGACGAGAAGGTGGCGCGCATCCACCTCGCGGCCCTCGGCGGTGAGCTGACCAAGCTCACCAAGGAGCAGGCCGAGTACATCGACGTGGACGTCGAGGGCCCGTACAAGTCGGACCACTACAGGTACTGAGCCGACCGCGGGCCCCCGCGGGGCCGCGTCGGCAGGTCGTTCGAGTCGGGTGGTGACGAGGTCTCCGCCCGACTCGAACGACGTCGGGGCCGAACTGCCCGCTCGCGCCGTCCCCGGAGGAGCGGCCGTGCGTCAGCTCCACTCGACGGAGACACCCGCCGTGCCGGGGCCCACGTCGCTGAAGTAGGCGCTCACCACCCCACCGAGCCCGCACACCAGTTCCTCCACGTCGACCGGCGTCGCCGTCGGTCCGCTGCGGAACTGCTTGGTGCACCGGGCGGGCAGCGCCCGGCGGTGGAAGCCCAGCTGCACGAGGTAGCTGCGGCACGGGTCGCGGAACGTGCGGTGGTGGCCGGGCGTGGGGCCGCCGGTGTCGTCCACGACGGTGTAGCTGAAGACGTGCTCCTCGCCCTCGGCGAGCCGCCGGTCGAACAGCAGTTCCACCGCCAGCCCGCGCGACGCGGCCTGCCTGCGCAGCCGCCCCTGCCGACAACCCTCACCCGGACGGATGGCGGCGCTCTCGATGTGGCTGCCCTCGTCGCCCTGGTGCACGGCCAGGTAGCGGTCGGGTCCGGCGCGCAGCGCCCTGACCACCAGCCGGGTCGTCACGGCGCGCTGCTCGTGCCTGCCGCCGACCAGCACGGCGTCGTGCACGCACAGCACCTCCAGCCCCGCGTTCGACCTCGACGACTCGGGGATGGCGTCGAACTCCGACGGCAGCGGCACGGTGTCCGCCCAGGCCGACGCGAGTTCGGCGAACGCCGAGGGCGTCGGGCGGACGTGCGGTGGGTGGCGGGGGCCGATCAGCGCGGTCAGCGAGTCGGTCGGCAGCTTCAGGACGACCTCCAACGCCCGCACGGTCGGGATCGCCCTGGGCACTTCCGGGTGACGGAGACCCCGTTGCCAGTAGCTGAGCGTCGATTGGCCCACCTGCACGCCGAGCTGCTCGATGTGCGCCCGCAGCCGGGCCAGGGAGAGCCCCCGGTGGGCGATGGCGTCGCGCAGGGCCCGGTGGAACGGCCCGTAGCGGAGCGTTTCGGCAAGTGAGGCGGGCACCTCTCCGGTCGGGAGGCCGGTCGGCTCGTCAGCCGGACCGGCGTGCCCGAAGTCCGCGGTCACCGCGGCACCACCTTCCGCACGCCGAAGTGTTGGTTCACCGTAGTCACTCGATCTGGTGACCGGAAGATCCTGTTTCACCCATGTGGGTTACAGGCTTGGGACGGTTACGGCGTTCGCCTGCGTCCGGCGGTGACGGACCGCCGCACAACTAGGGTGGGCAGGTGGGAAAGCTCGTGGTTATCGAGGGACTTGACGGTGCGGGCAAGCGGACCCTGGCGGGTGCGCTGACCGCGGAGCTGGCCGAGCGCGGCGCGAAGGTGGTGACGGGCGCGTTCCCCCGCTACGAGGAGGACGTGCACGCCGAGCTGGTGCGCGACGCGCTGCACGGCAGGCTCGGCGACCTCACCGACTCCGTGCACGGCATGTCCGTGCTCTACGCGCTGGACCGGCGGGGCGCCGCCGACCGGATCAGGGCCGACCTGGACCAGTACGACGTGGTGCTGCTGGACCGGTACGTCGCGTCGAACGCCGCGTACGGCGCCGCCCGGCTGGGCCAGGGCGCTCGGGGCGAGTTCGTGGAGTGGGTGCGCGCGCTGGAGGTCGACCGGTTCGGGCTGCCGGTCCCGGACCTCCAGCTGCTGCTGAGGGTGCCGACGGCGGTCGCGGCGGACCGCGCGGCCCGGCGCGAGGCGTCCGACGCCGACCGCGCCCGCGACCTCTACGAGTCCGACGACGGGCTCCAGCAGCGCTGCGCCGCGGTCTACGACGACCTGGCCGCCGACGGCTGGCTCGGGCCGTGGGAGGTGCTCGACGGGTCGGCGGACGTGACGATCACCCCTGTCGTGGATCGCCTGTTCGGTCCCTGATCGTCACGCGGTGTTCACCTGCCAGGCCAGCGTTGACCCCGGCCTTCTAGACCGTAAGAGTGGGTTTTCGCGAACGGTTCGGGACCTTCGGTAACGAATAGTGAGCGTGCCGCGTATTAGTCCGAGACAACCGCTCAGCGGCGCTAACAGGGCGAGGTGGCCTGGTGGAACGACGGCACCAGATGGTTACGGATCGAACCCGCGCGACGACCAGCAGCGATGATCGCTGGGCGGTGCGCGAACGGCCGACCGTCAGTGCAACGATGTCGGGCATGAAGGCACGTGTGCTGGTGGTGGACGACGACCCCGCGTTGGCGGAGATGCTGACCATCGTGCTGAGGGGTGAGGGCTTCGACACCGCGGTGGTGGCCGACGGGGCGAGGGCCCTGCCCGCGCTGCGCGAACTCAAGCCCGACCTGGTCCTGCTGGACCTGATGCTGCCCGGCATGAACGGCATCGACGTGTGCAAGGCGATCCGCTCGGAGTCGGGCGTCCCGATCGTCATGCTGACGGCGAAGAGCGACACCGTGGACGTGGTGCTGGGCCTGGAGTCCGGCGCCGACGACTACGTGGTCAAGCCGTTCAAGCCGAAGGAGCTGGTCGCGCGGATCAGGGCGCGGCTGCGGCGGACCGAGAACGAGCCGGCGGAGACGCTGGCGATCGGCGACCTGAGCATCGACGTCCCAGGGCACGAGGTGCTGCGGGAGGGCAAGCCGATCCAGCTCACGCCGCTGGAGTTCGACCTGCTGGTGGCGCTGGCGCGCAAGCCGCGCCAGGTGTTCACCAGGGAGGTCCTGCTGGAGCAGGTCTGGGGCTACCGGCACGCGGCCGACACCCGGCTGGTGAACGTGCACGTCCAGCGCCTGCGGTCCAAGGTCGAGCGGGACCCGGAGCACCCGGAGGTCGTGCTGACCGTCCGCGGCGTCGGGTACAAGGCCGGTCCTCCGTGATGTCCGGGGGGAGCCGGGGATGACGTGGCTCACGCGGCTGCTCCTCCCCGCCGTCCGCAACGGGCGGCGGGTGGCGGAGCAGGCGCGCAGGCGGTGGCTCGCGTTCGGCGAGCTGTGGCGGCGGTCGTTGCAGCTGCGGGTGGTGGTCAGCACCCTCGCGCTGTCCTCGGCCGTCGTCTTCGTGCTGGGAATGGTGCTCCAGATGCAGATCACCAACCAGCTGCTGGAGACCAAGACCAACGCCGCGATCCAGCAGACGAAGGCCAGCGCCGCCGCGGTGCAGCCGGACCTCCTCGGCCTCAACCCCGGCCCGGACACCGTGCGCACGCGCTTCCTCAGCGCCGTGAACAAGCTCAACACCGCCAGCTCCGGCCAGGACGTCGCGAGTTCCGGGGCCGGCGCGTTCGAGCCCGTCTTCGACGACGCGGGCAACATGGGCGTCGACGGCCAGCCGAACTCCGTCGGACCGTACTGGGAGGTGCCCGAGGGCCTCGCCAAGATGGTCCAGAGCGGCTTCTCGGGCAGCCAGATCACCACCGTGGAGCGCGAGGCGGGCCCCACCACGCTGCTCGTCGTCGGCGTCCCGGTCAGCACGTCGGCCCGCGCGATGCAGCTCTACCTGCTGTTCCCGCTGACCAGCGAGCAGGCCACGGCCGAGGTCGTGCAGAACACCCTCATCGTCGGCGGGCTCGTCCTGCTCCTGCTGCTCGCGGTGATCGCGAACCTCGTCACCCGGCAGGTCGTCCGCCCGGTCCGGCACGCCGCCGAGGTCGCCGAGCGGTTCGCCGACGGCAGCCTGGACGAGCGGATGGCCGTGGTCGGCGAGGACGACGTCGCGAGGCTCGCCCAGTCCTACAACGAGATGGCCGAGAGCATCCAGGAGCAGATCCAGCAGCTGGAGGACTTCGGCCAGCTCCAGCGCCGCTTCACCTCGGACGTGTCGCACGAGCTGCGCACCCCGCTGACCACGGTCCGGATGGCCGCCGACGTGCTGCACGCCTCGCGCGAGCAGTTCCCCGGCGGCCTGGCCCGCTCGACCGAGCTGCTGGTGGACGAGCTGGACCGGTTCGAGTCGCTGCTCGGCGACCTGCTGGAGATCAGCAAGCTCGACGCGGGCGTCGAGGAGCTGGCCGCCGACCCGGTCGACGTCCGGGTGCTCGCCCGCCGCGCCCACGACGCCGTGCGGGCCATCGCCAAGGGCAACGGCACGACGATCGTCATGGACATGCCGGACCACGACGTGACGGCCGAGCTCGACTCCCGGCGCGTCGAGCGGATCCTCCGCAACCTCCTCGCGAACGCCGTCGACCACGGCGAGGGCCTGCCGGTCGAGCTGACGGTCCGCAGCGACGGCAACGCGGTGGCGATCACCGTCCGGGACCACGGCGTCGGCCTGCGCGCGGGCGAGGCCGAGCTGGTGTTCAACCGCTTCTGGCGCGCCGACCCGTCCCGCAACCGCCGCACCGGCGGCACCGGCCTCGGCCTGTCCATCAGCCTGGAGGACGCCCGCCTGCACGGCGGTTGGCTGGAGGCGTGGGGCGAGCGCGGCCACGGCGCCCTGTTCCGCCTCACCCTGCCGTGCACGCACGGCCGCGAGATCACCAGCAGCCCCCTGCCGCTGCGCCCGGTCGACGCGCCGGAGCACGTCGTCGGGTCGGACGCGGACGACGCGCCGGAGCAGGTGGAGCTGACCGAGTCCGAGATCACCTGGCAGCCCGCGCAGCCGGTCGGCGACATCGAGCCGGACGAGCAGCCCGCCGTCCAGGAGCCGTCGGACGTCGAGCCGCCGAAGCTCGCGTGGGACTCGGAGAAGGAACCCGTCAAGATCACCTGGGACTCGGAGAAGGCGGTGGACGAGCCCGTCCGGCGGTCCGCCCACCCCGTCGGCGGACTCGACGCGACCGAGCCCTCCGAGCGCGAGGAGGCGCGGTGAAACGGCGCTCGCGAGTGCTGGCCCTGCTGGTGGCGCTGCTCCCGCTGGCGGGCTGCGCGGCCATCCCGACGCAGACCTACCCGAAGCCGCTGGGCCCGTCCGCGGCGCGCCAGACGTCCGTCGAGGCCCCGGAGCCCCAGAAGGACCTGGACGCGCTCCAGATCGTCCGCGAGTTCATCCTGGCGTCGGCCAACCCCGAGGTCGACTACGCCGCCGCGAAGGCGTACCTCACGCCGGACGCGCGGAAGTCGTGGAACACCAAGGGCACGCCGACGATCATCGACAACGCCTTCAACACCGTGCCGAGCACCGGCGACGCCGACCTGCCCGCGGACGCCAAGGAGCGCACGGTCCAGCTGCTGGGCCGCAACGTGGGGCGGCTGGAGCTGGCGGACAGCTCGTTCGTGCAGCAGGGCGGTGACCTGAACGAGCCCGTGCGGGTCCAGCAGGTCGACGGGCAGTGGCGCATCTCGACGCCCCCGGTCGGCGTGCTCGTCACCATCGCGGACTTCACCCGCAACTACCAGCGCGTGGTCCTGTTCTTCTACGACAAGGACCGCAACGTCCTGGTGCCGGACCCCCGGTTCGTGGTCATCCCACCCGCGAGCGGCATCCCGCAGCGGGTGGTCGAACTGCTGGTCAAGGGCCCGTCGAGCGCGATGCGCGGCGCGCTGTTCAGCGAACTCGGCCCGGACGCGGGCATCAACAAGAACACCGCCGAGGCCAACGACGGCGCGCTGGAGGTCGACCTCACCAGACTGGGCGACCCGAGCCCCGCGGTCCGCAAGAAGATCGTCGCGCAGGTCGTGCGGTCCCTGGCGGGGGTCACCAGCAGCCGGGTGCGCGTGCTGCTCGACGGCGACGTCATCTCCACGGAGAAGCCGGACTGGCGGCCCGCCGACGTGCAGTCCGGCGAAGCGCTGATCACCCCGACGGCCGAGGAGCGCGGCATGGTCGCCACCGGCGGCAAGCTCCTGTCGCTGCCGGAGGACGCCCAGGTCAAGGGCCCCGCGGGCACGGGGGAGTACAACGTCGTCAGCGGTGCCCAGTCGCTCGACGGGTCGCAGCTCGCCGTCGTGAGCCGCACCGGCCCGAACGCCGTCCGCCTCCGCGTGGGTCCGGCCGAGGAGGCGCTGCGCGAGGTCGAGCTGCCCGCGGCCAGCCTCACCAGACCCACGTGGATGCCCGGCAACACCGTCGGCCAGCCCGGCACCGAGGTGTGGACGGTCGCCGACGGCACCAACGTGGTCCGCGTGGTCCGCGGCGAGGGCGGCGCGCTGAGCGCCAACTCCGTCAACGCCACCGAGCTGACCGGCTTCGGCCACATCGAGGAGCTGCGGCTCTCCAGGGACGGCACGAGGGCCGCCGTCGTCGTGAGCGGCAGGCTCTTCGTCGTCGCGGTCGTCCGCGGCGAGGACTCCTCGATCGCCCTGCGCATCCCGAGGCCCCAGCCGACCTCGCTGGACGGCGTCGTCAAGACCGTCGACTGGCTGGCCCAGGACGTGCTGGTCGCGGGCACCTCGCTGCCCAACAGCCCGGTGGTCCGGCTCAACATCGACGGCCTGAAGATCGAGCGCTACAACACCTCGAACCTCACCGTGCCCATCACCTCGATCGCCGCCGCGCCCGGCCGCCCCATCCTGGCCCTGGACCGCTCCGGCCTGTGGAGCGCCAGCGAGGTCGGCGACGTCTGGCGCGGCAACCAGGTCAAGCCCGAGTCCACCGGGTACGTCTTCTACCCCGGCTGACCGGGAACTGTCGGTGTCCGGGAGCACCCTCGACCCCGTGCTCACCCAACTCCTGGACCTCGTCCTCCCACCCCGCTGCGCGGGGTGCGGCGGCCCAGGGGCGTGCTGCCCCGCCTGCCTGGCGGAGTTCGGCGCCCCGACCCGCGCGCACCTGCCCGGCCGCCCCGCCTACGCGCTGGCCGACTACCGGGGCGCTCCCCGCGACCTGGTCCTCGCCTTCAAGGAGCGGGGCCGCCGCGACCTCGCCACGAGCCTGGGCGCCCTGCTCGGCCGGGCCCTGCGCTCCGTCCCCGAGGCCCGTCCCGACGCCGACGGCACCTGGTGGCTGGTCCCGGCCCCGTCCCGCCGCTCGGCCAGCCGCAGCCGGGGCGGACCCCACGTGCTCCGCCTGGCCCGAGCGGCGGCCGCGAGCGCCGGTGTCCCGGTGGCCGTGGCCCCCGCGCTCGTCCTCACCCCCGGCACGCGCGACTCCGCGGGCCTCTCCGCCGCGGCCCGCCGCGCGAACCTCGCGGGCCGCGTCCGCCTGACCGGCGCGCTGCCCCCGCCGGGCACCGGCGTGGTCCTCCTCGACGACGTGGTGACGACCGGGGCCACCGCGGCGGAGTGCGCCCGCGTCCTGCGCACCGCCGGGGTCGGGGTGAACGCCGTCCTCGCCCTCACGTCCGCCGCCGCCCACCGGTGGTGGTCACCACCGGGTTGACCCGCTCGACCGGGGCGGGTAGCGGCGCGGGTGCGGTGAATCCCGTTCACCCCGGGCTACGAAGATCCACTCCAAGATCAGGTAGTTCAAACCACCCGCAAGAGTGACGCCGGATAAACATCGACAATGGATCGGATCTATTCCGCTCGGCCGGGAACCTGGCGCCCACGTCGGCCGTTGGCCGGACATGACGTCCATCCGGAGCCGGAACACGGCGGTGACTCAGCCGAGTGGTCTGCGGCGCGCGCTGCGCCATCCGGGTGAGTCCGCGGCGCCGCGCGCTGCCGGCCGTGCCCCCGGTGGCACGGCCAGTGGCCAGTTTCGGTCGCGGAGCGTGACAGGGCGTTTTTCTCCGAGTTCCCCCGCCCCGGGGGCTGTCGCTGAGATGAATACCGGGCTAACGTGCTGCGCTATCAGCGTTCCCGGCCCGGTGGGGAAGGAGGCGAAAAGCCCATGACCCTGGCGCCGGAAGACTTGTTGAGGACGACCCTCAGCGACAATCCGCGACTAATGTTCGCGTTTCCGGTGCCGCACTGATCCAAGCCACAGCTCGCAGCAAAGCGAGGGAGGTCGTGTATGGACATCGTCGTTAAGGGCCGCAACGTCGAGGTGCCCGATCACTACAGGGTGCACGTGACGGAGAAGCTGGCCCGGCTTGAGCGCTACGACCGCAAGGTCATCCGCTTTGACGTGGAACTCTTCCACGAGCCGAACCGCAGGCAGGCGAAGAACTGCCAACGGGTCGAGATCACCGGCAAGGGTCGCGGACCGGTCGTCCGCGCCGAAGCCTGCGCAGGCGACTTCTACGCCGCGCTCGACTCGGCGGTCAGCAAGTTGGAGAACAGCCTGCGCCGATCCCATGACAGAAGGCGCGTACACCACGGGCGACGCGGCCCGACATCCGTCGCGGAAGCGACCAGTGGCCTCGGGGCCGTCGTCACCCCCACCGACACGAACGGGTCCGCGCAGCGCGCGCGGCTCGGGCAGACAGCTCTGCTCGACGCCCCCGACCCCTCGGACGACTACGCGGGTGTGGCCGAAGTTCCTGCTCAGCAGCGCTGGGACGACGTCGAGGACAACCTCCCCGGCCGGATCGTCCGCGAGAAAGAGCACCCGGCCAAGCCGATGACCGTCGACCAGGCCCTCTACGAGATGGAGCTGGTCGGCCACGACTTCTTCCTGTTCGCGGATTCCGACTGCGGCAGGCCCAGTGTCGTCTACCGGCGGAAGGGGTTCGACTACGGCGTGATCCGGCTCGCCTGACCGGTTCGACCGCCCATCGACCTTCGACCGAGATCCCCCGGAGCACCCGCTTCGGGGGATCTCGGCGTTTTCGCGGCACCAAAGCGCACCCTCGACCGTTGTACCGTCGTGCGCGGCGCATCCGGGGACCTGTCACAGCGAGTTCTGGACCGGTTCCTGCCTGTGTCGGTGCACACAGGTCTCGCTCTTGCCTACGATGTCGGCTAGAGCGGGCTTCTCGAGCCTGGTGGAAGGCGCCCTGAACGGGCGCGTCGCGATGAGGTAATGAGGTCGACCCGGATGGTGCTGTCCCGACTGCTCCGCGCTGGCGAGGGCAAGATGCTCAAGCGCCTGCGCAACATCGCAGCGCACATCAACAACCTGGAAGACGAAGTCGTAGACCTCACGGATGCGGAACTCCGGGAGAAGACGAACGAGTTCCGCAGGCGCTACGCCGACGGGGAGTCCCTCGACGAGCTGCTTCCTGAGGCGTTCGCCGTCGTCCGCGAAGGTGCGAAGCGCACGCTGGGCCAGCGGCCCTTCGACGTGCAGCTCATGGGTGGTGCGGCGCTGCACCTCGGGCAGATCGCCGAGATGCGCACGGGTGAGGGCAAGACCCTGACCTCGGTGCTGCCGACGTACCTCAACGCCCTGGCGGGCGAGGGCGTGCACGTGATCACGACCAACGACTACCTCGCCAAGCGCGACGCGGAGTGGATGGGTCGTGTCCACCGCTTCCTCGGCCTCACCGTCGGCGTGATCCTGTCGGAGCTGACGCCGGAGCAGCGCCGCGTGGCGTACAACGCGGACATCACCTACGGCACGAACAACGAGTTCGGCTTCGACTACCTGCGCGACAACATGGCGTGGAGCCTGGACGAGTGCGTGCAGCGCGGCCACTACTTCGGCCTGGTCGACGAGGTCGACTCGATCCTCATCGACGAGGCGCGCACGCCGCTGATCATCTCCGGCCCCGCGGACCAGTCGTCGCGCTGGTACCAGGAGTTCGCCCGGCTCTCGCCGCTGCTGAAGAAGGACGTCCACTACGAGGTCGACGAGCGCAAGCGCACCGTCGGCATCTCCGAGGTCGGCGTGACCTTCATCGAGGACCAGCTCGGCATCGAGAACCTCTACGAGGCCGCGAACACGCCGCTGGTCGGCTACCTGAACAACGCGCTCAAGGCCAAGGAGCTCTTCACCAAGGACAAGGACTACATCGTCCGCAACGGTGAGGTCATGATCGTCGACGAGTTCACCGGCCGCGTCCTGGCCGGTCGGCGGTACAACGAGGGCATGCACCAGGCCATCGAGGCCAAGGAGCGCGTGGAGATCAAGGCGGAGAACCAGACCCTCGCCACGATCACGCTCCAGAACTACTTCCGCCTGTACAAGAAGCTGGGCGGCATGACCGGTACCGCCGAGACCGAGGCGGCCGAGTTCCACCAGACCTACAAGCTCGGCGTGGTGCCGATCCCGACGAACCGCCCCGCGCGCCGCGACGACCAGCCCGACCTCGTCTACAAGACGGAGGAGGCGAAGTTCGAGGCCGTCGCGGACGACATCGCCGAGCGCCACGAGAAGGGCCAGCCGGTCCTGATCGGCACGACGAGCGTCGAGCGCTCCGAGTACCTGTCGAAGCTGCTGGTCCGCCGCGGCATCCCGCACGAGGTGCTGAACGCGAAGCACCACGACCGGGAAGCGCTCATCATCGCGAAGGCGGGCCGCAAGGGCGCCGTCACCGTCGCGACGAACATGGCCGGTCGAGGCACCGACATCGTGCTCGGCGGCAACCCGGACATCATCGCCGACCACGAGCTGCGCGAGCGCGGCCTCGACCCGGTCGAGGCCCCGGAGGAGTACGAGGCCGCCTGGTCGAAGCTGATCGAGGAGGTCACGCGCGACGTCAAGGCCGAGGCCGAGGAGGTCCGCGAGGCCGGTGGCCTGTACGTGCTCGGCACCGAGCGCCACGAGTCGCGCCGCATCGACAACCAGCTCCGCGGTCGTTCCGGCCGCCAGGGCGACCCCGGCGAGTCCCGGTTCTACCTGTCCTTGAAGGACGAGCTGATGCGGCGCTTCAACGCCGCCATGGTCGAGACCGTGATGACGCGGCTCAAGGTGCCGGACGACGTGCCGATCGAGCACAAGATGGTCACCAGGGCCATCCGCAGCGCTCAGACCCAGGTCGAGCAGCAGAACTTCGAGATCCGCAAGAACGTCCTCAAGTACGACGAGGTGATGAACCTCCAGCGCAAGGTCATCTACGCCGAGCGCCACCGCGTGCTCGACGGCGAGGACCTGCGCGAGCAGGTCGAGCACATGATCACCAGCGTGATCGAGGAGTACGTCGACGGCGCGACCGCCGACGGCTACTCGGAGGACTGGGACTTCGAGCAGCTGTGGACGGCGTTGAAGACGCTGTACCCGATCAAGCTCGACTGGAAGCAGCTCGTCGAGGGCGACGACGACATCACCCGCGAGTCCCTGCGGGAGACGTTGCAGAAGGACGCGCTGGAGGCCTACCAGGCTCGCGAGGCCGACATCGACTCGCGCGTCGGGCCGGGTGCCATGCGCGAGCTGGAGCGCCGCGTGCTGCTGTCCGTGTTGGACCGCAAGTGGCGCGAGCACCTGTACGAGATGGACTACCTCAAGGAGGGCATCGGCCTCCGGGCGATGGCCCAGCGCGACCCGCTGATCGAGTACCAGCGCGAGGGCTTCGAGATGTTCAACAGGATGTTGGACGCCTTGAAGGAGGAGATGGTCGGCTTCCTGTTCAACCTCCAGGTGGAGGCGGCAGAACCGGAACCGGTAGCCGCACCGCCCATCCCGGTGTCGCTGAGCAACGGCGCCGGCCCGCTGACCGGCAGCCGAGCCCGCGCGCGCGCCGCAGCGGCCAGCGAGGCCCCCGCCCCCGCTCCGGAGGCACCGGCGGGCCCGGCGCTGGCACAGCTCTCGGCCGGCTCCGCGATCCCCCCGGCGCTGCGCGGCAAGGGGCTGGACGAGCCGGGCAGGCAGCGCCTGAGCTACTCCGGGCCCAATGAGGACGGAGAGGCCGAGGCGCGCGACGCCGAGGCGGGCGACGACACGGCGGGCACCCGAAAGGAACGCCGCGCGGCCGCCAGGGCCCAGGCCAAGTCGGCCAGGAAGGGCCCGCGCAGGTAGGGCTTTCAAGAGCGAGTCAGCGAGAGGGCCGTTCCCGATGGGGACGGCCCTCTCGCTGTGAATGGTGGGGGCCCGTGGTTCGAACTGGAGGCCGAGGCGCTTGAGCTGCGAGGTCGAGTGCTCAAGCCCTGGTAACCGGGGCTGAGACCAAGGGCGGAGCCCGACCCTCCCTCCACCGCGGCAACGACACTGGACCACCTTTTCCACCGCGGCAACGAACCCCACCCACAACCGCCAAGCATCCCTTCCCCACCAGCCCCACCACCCAACCCGGAGCCCTCAACCACCCCAACCCTCCGCCGCCCCGGTCCCACAGCGCCCTCGCGGTTTCCGGAGTTTGTCAAGGCATCTTTTCCGCCTTGACAAACTCCGGAAACCGTACGAGACGATCGCGCGACCGGGGTGGTGGAGGGGGGCCCACGCCCCCGGATCACACAGCGATGAGAACCCGGGCCACCGCCACTCCCAGCGGTGGTGGCCGATGTGACTCGGGGACCCCTGGATTTTGACCCTTTGATCGGGCTGAAGGGCAGGTGGTGTCAAGCAGCCCGATCAGCGAGGGCAAGGATCAAATCCCCGACTGAAATCGGCCACGCTTCAGAGAAGACCCCGACCCGCCTTGGTCGGCCCGCACTCTATTTGATTACTTTGAAGACCGTGCACGTCCAGTGTCCCCCCGTGTGTTCCAGTCTCGCGACCAGTGCGTGCACCCTGTTGTTTCTGGTCAACGTGCCCGATATCTCCGCCGCCGTCGGTGCCACTCGGCACAGGCGGATTCTGCCGAGGCGTACGCGCCCTGTCTCCACCGGCAGTTCTCGTGCTGCCTTTTCGTCCATCAACCCTATGAGTTGTCGTGGTGCTCGGCGGCCGTCCAGGGCTTCCGCCACGAACGTGAGTATTCTGCGTGCGTCTTCCTCGGTCAGGCGGCGTTCCGGTGCTGTTCGCATCGCCGGTATTTCCGTGTTCGCTCGTGGTGGCGGTTGCAGCGACCCCAACGTTCGCAACTGGGACGGCACATCGACTCCTGTGGACCTGGTGATCTGTCGCAGGTACCGAGTGCCCATCGCTCCGAACCGGACCGTGATCACCCGATCCGGTGAGCGGCGTAGGTTGCTCCTGTGCTGCGTGGACTGGTGTTGGACTTCGGTGGGGTGCTCACCGACTTCGGTGATGGGTTCGCCGTCGAGCCGCCGTTGTTGACGGTTGTTCGGGAGGTTCGGGCGCGCGGGTTGTCCACCGGGCTGCTGTCCAACGCGGACGGGTTGTGGGCGCCCCCCGCCGAGTGGGACGGGTTGTTCGACGTCGTGGTCGTGTCCGGCGAGGTGGGGTTGGCGAAGCCCTCCGCCGCGATCTACTCGTTGACCGCCGAGCGCCTCGGCCTGCGGCCCGAGGAGTGCGTGTTCGTCGACGACCTGGCGGTCAACGTGCGGGGTGCGGCGGCTGTCGGGATGGTGGGGGTGCACCACACGTCCATTGCGGTCACTGTTGGCGAACTTGCTGTGCTGCTTGGGTTTCCGCTGCTACCCTGAAGATCAACTCATCATGACGTCAGGTGGTTCAAGCCCTTGCTCAGCGCTCGGTCAGTCCTGGTCCTGGTGGAGCCGCAGCAGCGGATCCTCGACATGCCCCTCGCCCCGATCGGGGGTTCGGCCGTGGTGGACGCGGTGGTCCGGCTGCGCGACGCGTTCGACCGGGCCGCCGCGCCGGTGGTGATCGTGCGGCACCTGCGCGGCGACGGCGCCGACGACGTGGTCGAGTCGCTGGAGCCGGGGCGCGGTGAGCACGTGGTGACGAAGACCGGGGTCGACGCGTTCAGCGGTACGCGGCTGGTGTCGGACCTGCGGGACATCGGGGCGAAGTCGGTGGTGATCGCCGGGGTGTCCACGAAGCACGGTGTCGGCGGCACGGCGGCCAAGGCGTTGGCCCTGGGGTTCGAGGTGACCGTGGTGTCCGACGCGACCGCGAGCGCGTCCGTCGAGGAGCACCAGGCGACGCTGTGGCGGCTGAACGAGGACGGGGTGGCCGTTCTGACGGTCGACGAGGTCCTGGCTCGCTGACACCCTCCGTGAACCGAGCGCGGTGGTCGGGTGCACCCGCGCGGAGCGCGTTGTTCTGCTAGGGGCATTCCGGATGTCCGCACCGGTCACAGCCCGCGAGAGAACCCGCCCCTTTTCGGTCATTGTCCGTCATCACCGCGCCTGCGTAACGTCAACGGCGTCGACGGTTGAGGTGAAGGGGGCGAACAGGTGAACACCAGTCACGAATTGTGCGGTTCCAGCCCCGTGGCTCGAATGCCGCCGACCACGGGACGCTGACACGGGAATTCGATCCGGCGCTCGCCGCGCCGTGGTGGCGATCGTGTCGTGACTCGCTGGACCCGCCGCTGGAAAACGCGGCGGGTCCAGTCGACTACCTACCCGCTTCGCGCCTGCGGACGACCTCGAAGCACAGGACGGCGGCGGCGCTGGCGACGTTGAGCGATTCGACGCCCGCGAACATCGGGATCGACAGCCAGCCGGTGACGTGCGGGCGGACGTCGTCGGAGATGCCGTTCGTCTCGCTGCCGAGCACGAACGCCGCCCGCTCGGGCAGGTCCGCGGTGTAGATCGACTCCTTGGCGTTCGCGTCCAGCGCGAACAGCGGGTAGCCGTGGGCGCGGAGGTTCGCGGCGGCCTCGGCGGCGGTCGCGCAGCGCAGCATCGGCGCGCGGAACGCGACCCCCGCGGACGCCTTGACCACGAGCGGGTCGATCGAGGCGACGCCGCGCCGCGGCACGACGATGCCGTCCATGCCCGCCGCGGTGGCGGTCCGCAGGATCATGCCGACGTTCGCGGGCGTGGTGATCCCGTCGAGCACGAGGACACCGCGCGGTCGCTCCGGGCCGTCCAGCGCCAGGTCGAGGGGGAGCATCCGGGGAGCGACCACGTCGGCGAGAACGCCCTGGTCGTGCCGCCCGTTGCCCGCGAGCACCTTGACCCGCTGCTCGGTCGCGCGCTGCACGCGCACCCCGCGCCGCTTGGCCGCGTCGAGGATCTCCCTGGCCGCCGCGCCGCGCGCGGTCTCGGCGAGCACCACCTTGTCCACGTCCAGGCGCGGGTCGTCGAGCGCTTCGAGGACCGGCTTGCGGCCGTAGACGGTGACGAACTTGTCCTTGGGGGAGATTTCCACGTGCAGAAGGGTGCCATGCCCGTTCAGGGGCTTGCATTGGCGCCGTCAACCATGAGGATCGTCACATGAGCTCGGGCGAGCGCAGCGTTGCGCACCGCGCCCGCCTCTTGGCCAGTGGTCAAGAGGCGGACGTCTTCTTGCGGCCGGACGGCCTCCTGGTCAAGCACAACCGCGACGGCCGGGACCTCGATCCCGAAGCCGAGCTGATGCGCTACCTGCGCAAACGCGGGATTCCGGTGCCGAGGGTCCACGGCGTCGAGGACGAGGGCCTGGTCATGGAGTACGTTCCCGGCCCCCGGATGTCGGTCGAGCTGGACCGCAGGCCGTGGCGCGCCGCCGCGCTCGGGCGCCAGCTGGCCGAGCTGCACCACCGCCTCGACGACGTCCCGGCCCCCGACTTCCTGCCCGGCTCGCCGAAGGGGGCGCTGCTGCACCTCGACCTGCACCCCGGCAACGTCGTGCTGGGCCCGGACGGCCCCGTGGCGATCGACTGGGCGTGCGCCGCCCGCGGCGACCGCCGCGTCGACCTGGCCCTGAGCTGGCTCGCGATGGCCGTCGGCAAGCTCCGCCCCGTCCGCCGCGCCGCCAGGGCGCGCCTGGTCAGGTCGTTCCTCGCCGGTGTCGACGACGCCGTCCGGCAGGCCATGCCCGCCGCCGCCGAGATCCGCCTCGCCCGCCACGACCGCGACCCGGAGGAGGTCAGGGCCGTGGAGGAACTGGTCGAGCGCTGCCGCCGTCCGTGACGGACGACCTCGGTGTTCCCCGGTCCCCGACCGGCGGCGGGCTAACCTGACCCCATGCCCGATCGCCTGTCCGCGTTGGACGCCTCGTTCCTGTACCTGGAGGACGCCACGACGCCGATGCACGTCGGTGGGGTCGCGGTGTTCCGGAGACCGAGGACGGGGTTCGACTACGACCGCCTCGTGGAGCTGATCGAGCAGCGCCTGCCGCTGGTGCCGAGGTACCGCCAGAAGGTCGTGCACGTCCCCGGCAGGCTGGCCAGGCCGGTGTGGGTCGACGACCCGGACTTCGACGTGACCTACCACGTGCGCAGGTCCGCCCTGCCCAAGCCGGGCAGCGACGCGCAGCTGCACGACCTGGTGGCCCGGCTCATGTCCCGCCCGCTCGACCACACCCGTCCCCTCTGGGAGACGTACCTGGTGGAGGGCCTGAAGGGCAACCAGATCGCCGTCATCACCAAGACCCACCAGGCCGTGGTCGACGGCGTGGGCGCGATCGAGATCGGCCAGGTCATGCTGGACGTCTCCCCGAGCCCGCGCAGGCCGCTGGAGAGCCTGTGGATGCCCCAGCCGGAGCCCAGCGGCCTCCAGCTGGTCGCCGACGCCGTGGCCGAGGCCGTGCAACGGCCGGGTGAGCTGGTCGAGAACGTCCGCTCGGCCGCGATGGACACGGTCGCCACCGTGCAGAAGGTCGCTGGCGCGCTGGGCGGTCTGGCCTCCGCCCTCCGCACGGCGTCCACCCCGGCGCCGGGCAGCCCCCTCAACGTCCGCATCGGCCCGGCCCGCCGCTTCGCCGTCGCGCGCGGCACCCTGGAGCAGTTCCGGGCGATCCGCCGCGCCCACGGCGGCACGGTCAACGACGGCGTGCTCGCGGTCCTCTCCGGGGCCATGCGCGCCTGGCTGATGTCGCGGGGCGAGGTCGTCTCCGCCCACACCACCATGCGCGCGATGGCGCCGCTCTCGGTGCGCGACGAGGACGGCTCCAACGGCGTGGCGGCGTTCCTGGTCGACCTGCCCGTGGGCGAGTCGAACCCGGTCGTGCGCCTGCACCACGTCAGCCACGCGATGCGGGCCCACCAGGAATCCGGCCAGTCGGTGGCGGCGGACACCCTGGTCAAGGTCTCCGGCTTCGCCCCGCCGACCCTGCACGCCCTGGGCGCCCGTGCGGCCAGCTCGTTCTCCCGACGGCTCTTCAACGTCGTCGTCACGAACGTGCCCGGCCCCCAGGTGCCCCTCTACGCGGCAGGCGCGAGGATGACCGAGATCTTCCCGGTGGTCCCGCTGGCGAAGAACCAAGCCCTGTCGATCGGCGTCACGTCGTACGACGGTGGTGTTTACTTCGGTCTCAACGCCGACAGGGACGCGATGTCCGATGTGGACGTTCTAGCTGCGATGGTCGAGGAATCCGTGGAAGAACTGATGGGGACGGTATCGGAATGAGGGTCTACCTTCCGGCGACCGTGGCCATGCTGCGCGACCTGGTGGACACCGGTGAGTTCCGCCCGGTGGGCGGCACGGCGTTCGCGCTGACACCGGCACTGAGGGAGTCCTACGCCGCGGGCGACACGGAGGAGCTGGAGTACGCGGCCATGCTCGACGCGGCCCGCGCCTCGATCCGCCTGCTGGCGGCCGAGCTGGGCACGGACGACAAGGCCATGCCGAGGCGGGCGGTCGTCTCGGTGGACGTCGACGACGTGAAGCTCCGCCCCGACCTCGACTTCTCGGTCGTCAAGGTCTCCGGTCCGGTGCCGCTGGAGCTGGTGGCCGCGATCCACCTGGACACCTCGGAGGCCGAGGACGCGGTGCGCGCGGCGGCGGAGGTGATCGACGAGGCCGACCTGGGCGACCCGGACGCGGAGTTCACGCTCGGCAGCGCGGAGGACCACGAACTGGCCTGGTACGCGCGTCAGGAACTCCCGTTCCTGCTGGACCTCATGTAGCGCCCCTCCGAGCGGGGTGGGGAGGGGGTGCTCGAAGTCGGGGTCACATCCCCTCGGCGGGCTCCCACAGCTCGATCCGGTTGCCCTCCGGGTCCACGCACCACCCGAACCGCCCGAACTCCGAGTCCTCGGTCTGGGGCAGCACCTCGACGCCGCGGGCCTTCAGCTTGGCCAGCAGGATCCGCAGGTCGTCCACCCGCAGGTTCAGCATGGCCCGCTGCCCCGGCTCCCCGAGGTAGTCGGTGTTGTTCGCGAACAGCGCGATGGTCGTGGTCCCGGGGTTGTCCTCGGTGGACGAGTCGACCCAGTGGAACGTCACCGTCCCGTGGTCGTTCATGGGCACGCCGAGGTTGTCGCGGTACCAGCCGGCCAACCGCGCGGGATCCCTGGCGCGGAAGAAGACGCCGCCTATTCCCGTCACCTGCGCCATGGCGCGCAGGCTACCGCGCACCCCCGTTCCGGGGACATGGGCGCACCTCCCCGTACACCCGAACCGGTTAACACCCCCATCCGTTCATACGAACCGCGATGAGTTTCCACCCCCGAACGGGTCATCACCACGGACAGAGGAGGTACCCACGATGGCCGACGACTTCATCAGGCTCTCGGACCCGTTCCGCCGCGAGCTGCTCGCGCACTGCTACCGGATGCTGGGCTCGGTGCACGACGCCGAGGACCTGGTGCAGGAGACGTACCTGCGCGCGTGGAAGGCCTACGACCGGTTCGAGGGGCGGTCGTCCCTGCGGACGTGGCTGTACCGGATCGCGACCACCGCGTGCCTGACCGCCATCGAGAAGCGCGCCCGCCGCCCGCTGCCCACCGGCCTGGGGTCGGACTCCGACCCGGAGGACGACCTGGTCGACGGCACCGAGGTGCTGTGGCTGGAGCCGGTGCCGGACGAGCTGGTCGGCGCGGACCCGGCGGCGATCGTGACCGAGCGCGAGACGATCCGGCTGGCGCTGGTCGCCTCGCTCCAGTACCTGCCGCCGCGGCAGCGGGCCGTGCTGGTCCTGCGCGACGTGCTCAGGTGGCGGGCCGCCGAGGTCGCCGAGCTGCTGGGGACGTCGACCGCGGCGGTCAACAGCATCCTCCAGAGGGCGCGGGCGCGGCTGGCCGAGGTGACCGAGGACGCGGTGGTGGAGCCGTCGACCGCGGCGCAGCGCGAGCTGCTCGACCGGTACGCGGCGGCGTTCGAGGCCAAGGACATCCCGGCGATCGTCGGTCTGTTCACCGCCGACGTCGTCTGGGAGATGCCGCCGTTCAGGTCCTGGTACCGCGGTCCGGAGGCGGTCGCCAGGCACCTGGAGATCCGCTGCCCCGGTGAGGTCCGGGTGGTGCCGACGCGCGCGAACGGCCAGCCCGCGTTCGGCCTCTACCTCAGCGGGAAGCCGTTCAACGTCCAGGTGCTGGAGGTCGGGGAGAAGGGCATCACCCACGTGGTCAACTTCCTCGACACGTCGCTGTTCGAGGTGTTCGGCCTGCCGCCCTCGGTGGCGACGTGAGCCACGTCGACCTGCTCGAACGCGCCGTCACCTACACGCTCGGCTGCCTGCACGGGGTCACCCCGGCCGCCCTGTCGCGCCCGACCCCGTGCCGCGACTGGGACCTGCGGGCGCTGCTGCGGCACCTGGTCGACTCGCTGGCGGCGCTGCGGGAGGCCGCCGACGACGGGCACGTGGACCTGGAGCCCGCGGCCGTCGACCACGACGACCCGGTCGCCGCGGCCCGCGACCACGCCCGGCAGGTGCTCGGCGCGTGGACGGCCCGCGACGGCCGTCCCGCGGTGTCCGTCGGCGGGTGCCCGGTGACGACGGACGTCGTGGCGAGGGCGGGCGCGCTGGAGGTCGCCGTGCACGGGTGGGACGTCGCCCGCGCGTGCGGCGACGTCCGGCCCATCCCGCGCGCCCTCGCCGACGAGCTGTACCCGGTGGCGCTGCTGCTGGTCAGCGACGCCGACCGGCCCGCTCGCTTCGCCGCGCCGCTCCGACCGGAGACCCCGGCCGACCGGCTGCTCGCCTACCTGGGCCGCGGCACTAGTCCGGGTACTCCTCCAGGCCCGCGCGCGAGCTGAGCAGGCGGCGCAGGGAGTCCAACCGGCCCTGCGTCGCCACGCCCGTGGTGACCAGCTCGTCCAGCACGCAGTCCGGGTCCTCCGGCGCGCCGAGGTGGCCGCAGCCCGACGGGCACTCCTCGGCCATCTCCCTCATGCCGGGGAACGCGGCCACGATGTCGGTCGGCGTGATGTGCGCGAGCCCGAACGAGCGGATGCCCGGCGTGTCCACCGCCCACCCGCCCTCGGGCAGCGGCAGCGCCACGGTCTGCGTCGACGTGTGCCGCCCCTTGCCGACCCCGCTGACCACGCCGACCGCCCGGTTGGCGCCCGGAACGAGCTGGTTGATCAGCGTCGACTTGCCGACACCGGAGTGCCCGATCAGCGCGGACACCCTGGTGGCCATCTGCTCCCGCAGCGGCTTCGGGTCCTCGTCGGACCTCGTCACGACCACCACGAGGTCCAGTTCGGCGTACGCGGCGAGCAGCTCGTCCGGGCTCGCCAGGTCGGCCTTCGTCAGGCACAGGACCGGCGTCAGCCCACCCGCGTAGGACGCCACCAGGCACCGGTCGATGAACCCGGTGCGCGGCACGGGGTCCGCCAGCGCCGTCACGATGATCAGCTGCTCGGCGTTGGCGACCACGACCCGCTCGAACGGGTCCGTGTCGTCCGCGGTGCGGCGCAGCACGCTGCTCCGGTCGGCGACCTTCACGATGCGGGCCAGCGTGTCCGGCTGCCCGGACGCGTCGCCGACCAGACCGACCCGGTCGCCGACGACGACCGGCGTCCGCCCCAGCTCCCGTGCCCGCATCGCGGTCACCAGGCGCTCCGGGTCGTCGTCCAGCGCGCACGTCCACCGCCCGCGGTCCACGCCGACCACCATCGCGGGCACGGCGTCCGCGTGCTCGGGGCGCTTCTTGCTGCGCGGCCGGGTCCCCTTCCCCGGCCGCACCCGCACGTCGGACTCGTCGAGCTTGTGCCAGTCGCCACGGCTCACGTCAACGGACCTCGTTGAGCATCGTCGCCCACATTCCTGGGAAGTCGGGGATCGTCTTGGAGGTGCTGCCGATGTCGTCGACCTCGACGCCCGGCACGACCAGGCCGATGATCGCACCCGCGGTGGCCATCCGGTGGTCGGCGTACGCGCGCCACGGCCCGCCGCGCAGCGGCTTCGGGTCGATGACCAGGCCGTCCTCGGTCTCCTCCGCCGCTCCGCCGACGCCGTTGATCTCGGCGACGAGCGCCGCGAGCCGGTCCGTCTCGTGGCCGCGGATGTGCGCCACGCCGCGGATCCGCGTCGGCCCGTCCGCCAGCGCCGCCAGCGCGGCGACGGTCGGGGTCAGCTCGCTCTCGTCGTGCAGGTCGATGTCCAGGCCCGCCAGCCGCTCCGGCCCGCGCACGGTCAGCCCGCGCTCGTCCAGCACGACCTCGCAGCCCATGCGCTGGAGGATGTCGCCCACCGCGTCGCCCGCCTGGGTCGTCTCGGTCGGCCAGCCGGGCACGGTCACCTCGCCCCCGGTCACGGCCGCCGCCGCCAGGAACACCGTCGCGTTGGACAGGTCCGGCTCCACGTGCCACTCGCGCCCGCGCACCGGGCCGGGCGCGACGGTCCAGGTGTTCGGCTCCCGGTCGTCCACCTCGACGCCCGCGGCGCGCAGCACCTCGACGGTCATCGCGATGTGGGGCAGCGACGGGACGGGTTCGCCGTCGTGCAGGACCCGCACGCCCCGCTCGTAGCGCGCACCGGACAGCAGCAGGCCCGAGACGAACTGCGACGAGCCGGACGCGTCGATCGTCACGTCGCCGCCGCGCAGGGAGCCGGTGCCGGTCAGCGTGAACGGTAGCCCGTCGCCCGCGATGTCCGCGCCCAGCGCGCGCAGCGCGGACAGGACGGTGCCCATCGGCCGGAGCCGCGCGTGCGGGTCGCCGTCGAACCGGATCTCCCCGGTCGCGATGGCCGCGGCGGGCGGCAGGAACCGCATCACCGTGCCCGCGAGGCCGCAGTCGACGTCCGCCGGTCCGCGCAGCTCGCCGGGGGTGACGTGCCAGCTCCCGTCCTGGCCGTCGGTGACGGCGACGCCCAGCGAGCGGAGCGCCTCCACCATCAGCGTGCTGTCGCGGCTGCGCAGGGGCGCGTGCAGCACGGAGGGGCCGTCGGCCAGCGCGGCCAGCAGCAGCAGGCGGTTGGTGATCGACTTGGAGCCGGGCACGGGTACCGTCGCGCGGACGGGGCCGTTGGCGGTGGGAGCGGACCACTGCTGAGTCATGGGTCGATGATTGCGCATGGGGCGGTCGAGGGGTCGCACCGGTGCCGGCGACGTGCGACGATGGCTTGCCCAGAAGTTGATCTGGCGCGGAGGTGATCTGGAGTGTGCGGTAGGTACGCCTCCACCAAGGACCCGGCGCTGCTCGCGGCGGAGTTCGACGCGGTGGACGCCACGGAGGGCGACGCCCCCGGTCCGGACTACAACATCGCCCCCACCAAGAACGTGCTGGCCGTGGTGGAGCGGCACCCCCGCGACGCCGACGGCGAACCCGACCCGACGGTCACGGAGCGCAGCGTCCGCGTGATGCGCTGGGGTCTGGTGCCGCACTGGGCGAAGGACATGTCCGGGGCCGCAAAGATGATCAACGCGAGGTCGGAGAGCGTCCTGACCAAGCCGTCCTACCGGGACAGCGCCGCCAAACGCCGCTGCATCCTCCCCGCTGACGGTTGGTACGAGTGGCAGCCGGGCGAGGGCAGGAAGCAGCCCTTCTTCATCAACCCCGACGACGGCTCCAGCCTGGCCATGGCGGGGATCTGGTCCGTGTGGTGGCAGCCGGACGAGGAACTGGGCCGCAAGGCCGTCATCACGTGCGCGGTGCTGACGACGGACGCCGTCGGCGAGATGGCGTCGGTGCACCACCGGATGCCGCTGCTGCTGCCCGCGTCGCACTGGGGCGCGTGGCTGGACCCCGACTCCGCGGACCCCTCCGCGCTGCTGGCGCCGGACGAGGCGCTGGTGGACTCGCTGGAGCTGAGGCCGGTGTCGATGGCGGTCAACAACGTCCGGAACAACAGCCCCGAACTGATGGACCCGATCTCGCTGTCGCCCGCCGAGATGCCTGAACCGACGCTGTTCGAGCTGTCATGACCAGCACCCTCGTCGACACGCCGCACGGTCCCGCTCGGGCCGAGCTGCACTGCTCGGCCGAGGGGAGGGCGGCCCTGCTGCTGGGGCACGGGGCCGGTGGCGGGATCGGGGCGCCGGACCTGGTCGCGGCCACGCGGGCGGCGGTGGACGCCGGGGTGCACGTGGCGCTGGTCGAGCAGCCGTACCGGGTGGCCGGGCGGAGGGCCCCCGCGCCCGCGAAGCAGTTGGACGTGGCGTGGTTGGCCGTGGCCGAGGACCTGGGTGTGCGCTGGTTCGACGGGATGCCGCTGCTGTTCGGGGGGCGGTCGTCCGGGGCTCGGGTGGCCTGCCGGACTTCGGTGGAGGGGTTGGCGGTGGCCGTGCTGTGCCTGGCCTTCCCGGTGCACCCCCCTGGGAAGCCGGAGAAGAGCCGGGCCGGGGAGCTGGCGGGGGTCGAGGTGCCCACGTTGATCGTGCAGGGGGAGGCGGACCCGTTCGGGAGGCCTGAGACGGCTCATCACCGGGAGGTGGTGCTGTTGAAGGGGGACCACTCGTTGAAGGCTGATGCCGAGGGGTTGCAGAGGGCTGTTACCGGGTGGCTGGATCGGGTGTTGCGGCCGCTTGAGGTGTGAGGGTGGTTGTGGGGGTGGGCCGTGGGTGTCCGGCTTCCGGCGTGGGTGGGGCTGTGGGTGCCCGGCTTCCGGCGTGGGTGGCCGATTTGACCCGGGGCCCCTCGATTTGCCCCTTTGCCGGGCTTGAAGGGGCAGGTGGGAAGCCCTTGCCCGACAAATTTCAAGGGCAGATCCCCGAGTAAGATCGGCCACTGTTGCGTGGTGGGGTTGCGCTCCGTAGCTGGTCGGCAGTCGGTCCCTGCTGGTCCTCTGCGGGTCGCCTCACGTTGCTGGTGCTGCGGGGTGCTGGTGCTGTGGGCGCTGCTCGTCTTTGGCGCTGCTCAGGCTGAGATATTGGCTACCGCCGCGTTGGTCAGGCGGGTCAGGTCTGCTGGGGCGATCTCCACCTCCAGGCCCCTGCGGCCCGCGCTGACGAAGATCGTCCCGAAGTTCGTCGCCGAGGTGTCCAGGACCACCGGTAGGCGTTTCTTCTGGCCCAGTGGTGAGATGCCGCCCGCCACGTAGCCGGTGGCCCGCTCTGCCGCTGCCACCTCGGCCATCTTGGCCTTCTTGCCCTTGAGGGCCGCGGCCAGTGCTTTCAGGTCCAGCTGGTTCGTCACGGGGACCACGCCCACTGCCAGGCTGCCGTCCAGGTCCACCACCAGGGTCTTGAACACCTGGTTCGGCAGCAGGCCCAGGGCTTCCGCCGCCTCCAGCCCGTAGGACTCGTGGCGGGGGTCGTGTGCGTACGAGTGGAGGGTGTGGGCCACGCGCTGCTCGTCCAGCAGGGCTGTGGCGGGGGTCCCGCGTCCGGCCATGGAGGAACGATATCGGGGGGAATGCCGGAGTTCCGCGTCGCGTTCGGAGGAGTGTGGTTACCGAGGTGATGGAGCAGCGGCCGGTGGACGGCCCGGCGGACCAGGTCCGCGTATTCTGGGACCCGTCCCAGCCAGCAGTAGCCGTCGCGCCATCATCGGGTCGGCGGGAGAGGAGCGCGGTGCCCGCCACCCGTTCGCAGGCCAACCCGACGGATGAGACACCCGCGGAGCGGGCTGCTCGCTTCGAGCGCGACGCGATGCCGCTGCTCGACCAGTTGTACGCCGCCGCTCTGCGGATGACGCGCAACCCGGCCGACGCCGAGGACCTCGTGCAGGAGACGTACCTGAAGGCCTACGCCGCCTTCGCCTCGTTCTCGCAGGGCACGAACCTGAAGGCGTGGCTGTACCGGATCCTGACCAACACCTACATCAACGGGTACCGCAAGAAGCAGCGGCAGCCGTTGCAGCAGCCCACCGACGAGATCACCGACTGGCAGTTGGCGAAGGCCGAGAGCCACACGTCGCGCGGTCTGCGGTCGGCCGAGGTCGAGGCGATGGACCTGCTCCCGGACAACGACGTGAAGGAAGCGCTCCAACGTCTTCCGGAGGAGTTCCGGATCGCGGTATACCTTGCTGACGTCGAAGGCTTCGCGTACAAGGAGATCGCCGAGATCATGGGCACCCCCATCGGCACGGTGATGTCCCGGTTGCACCGGGGGCGTCGCCAGTTGCGCGAGCAGCTCTCCGACGTCGCGCGCGAGCGCGGTTTCCTGCGCAACGGTCAGCCCGAGGAAGAGGTGGCGGGGCGATGAACTGCGGCGAACCCCACGACACCGACTGCTCGGAGGTCCTCTCCGAGGTCTGGTTGTTCCTCGACCAGGAGTGCGACGTCAAGCGCAAGGAGCTGCTTCAGAAGCACCTGGAGGAGTGCCACCCGTGCCTGGAGCAGTACGGCATCGAGGAGCACCTCAAGATGCTGCTGGCCCGCAAGTGCGGGGGTGAGCACGCGCCCGAGACGTTGAAGGAGCGGTTGCGCGCGCGCATCCACGAGACGCTGGCGCAGCACGGCGCCGTCGAGGTGCGGTCGACCACGATCAAGGTCGTCGAGGAGTAGCGCTCCTCCGACCGCCGCCGTCCACGTGGGACGTGCGACCGCGGAACGCGAAAGGCCCTCCGGGACAGTCCCGGAGGGCCTTTCTTCGGCCTGCGATCAGGCGTTGGGGCGCTTCCCGTGGTTAGCGCCACCCTTTTTGCGATCGCGGCGCTTGCGGGCACGCTTCGACATGGGTGTCTCCTTGAGCATCTGGTCAACTGCTTCTCCTCAGTGTGACACGCGCTCGACCGGGCACTGGCAGGGGTCTGAACCGTGGTTGTATGACGCGTGTCCACCCTCACGGATCTGCTCGCCGAGCACACCAGGCTGTCCGGCGCGGCAGTCGACCACCTCCAGCTCGTCGTGGCCGAGTGGCAGCTGCTCTCGGACCTCTCCTTCGCGGACTTCCTGCTGTGGGTGCCGCTGGACGACGCCACGTTCCTCTGCGTCGCGCAGGCCAGGCCGACGACGGCGCCGACCGCGCACCCCGAGGACGTCGTCGGCAGCTCCATGCAGGTCGAGGAGCACCCGCAGCTCCGGCGCGCGATCATCGAGTCGCGGATCTGCCGCGAGGAGGACCCGCTGTGGCACCTCGGGGTGCCCGTGCGGCGCGAGACGATCCCCGTGCGGCTGGGCAAGCAGGTCATCGCGGTCATCAGCCGCAACACGAACCTGGCCGTGCCGCGCGTGCCGAGCCCGCTGGAGATCTCCTACCTCGGCAGCGCCGCGGACCTGTGCCAGATGATCGCGGACGGCACGTTCCCGACGACCGAGCCGTCGCCGGACGTGCACACGAGCCCGCGCGTCGGCGACGGGTTCATCCGGCTCGACGCGGCGGGCGCCGTGGTGT
Organism: Umezawaea sp.; assembly: GCF_057122925.1. NCBI lineage: Bacteria > Bacillati > Actinomycetota > Actinomycetes > Pseudonocardiales > Pseudonocardiaceae > Umezawaea > Umezawaea sp. Next base: position 33,471 of record NZ_DBNGPQ010000002.1, read on the forward strand.
TCGCGAGCCCCAACGCGCTGTCGGCGTACCACCGCATGGGCCACGCGTCCGACCTGGTGGGCGTGCACCTGGCGCCGCTGACGCGGTCGCTGATCGACGACCCGTTCGACGCGACCGAGATCGCGCACCGGTTCCGCGCGGCCGTGGACGGCAACCCGTCCATGCGCATGGAGGCCGAGTCGCGGCGCGGGGCGTCCGTGCTGTTCCGCGCGCTGCCGCTGAGGCCGCGCGGCAACCCGGCCGGTGCGCTGGTGCTGTGCCGCGACGTCACGGAGGTCCGCAGGCGCGACCGGGCGCTGATGTCGAAGGACGCCACGATCCGCGAGATCCACCACCGGGTGAAGAACAACCTCCAGACCGTGGCGGCGCTGCTGCGGTTGCAGTCGCGGCGCACGAGCAACGAGGAGGCGCGCGAGGCGCTGGCCGAATCGGTGCGTCGGGTGACGTCCATCGCACTCGTGCACGAGACGCTGTCGATGTCCGTGGACGAGCGCGTGGACCTGGACGACGTCGTCGACCGGGTGATTCCGATGATGAGCGACGTGGCCACCACGGAGACCCAGGTGTCGGTCCGCCGGGAGGGGCCGTTCGGGGTCGTGGCGGCCGAGTTGGCGACCCCTCTGGTGATGGTCCTGACCGAGCTGGTGCAGAACGCGTTCGAGCACGCCTACGCCCCTGGCCAGCGAGGGGAGGTCGTGGTGCACGCGGAGAGGTCGGCCCGCTGGCTCGACGTGGTGATCGCCGACGACGGCAAGGGACTGCCGCAGGGGTTCTCGCTGGAGCGCACCGAACGGCTCGGTCTCCAGATCGTCCGGACCCTCGTGGAGTCCGAACTCAGGGGTTCCTTGAGCTTGCGGCGGAGGCCGCGAGGCGGTACTGAGGCGGTCCTGCGCGTGCCGCTCCGGGGCCGGCGCTAAACTGTTCTCCGTGCACACGTGGCGACCCGCCTCAGCGGCGCCTCGTGGTCATGCGGGAGGGTGTGCAAACAAAAACTGAGGGCCCGACACCTGGCACGGTGTCGGGCCCTCAGTTTGTCCTTGGTTTCGGTGCCAACTGCCGGTCTTGCGACTCAGGCGTTGCTCCGGGCCCGCGTGCGGGCGTTGCGGCGCTTGAGTGCGCGACGTTCGTCTTCGCTCATCCCGCCCCACACACCGGCGTCCTGGCCGCTCTCGAGTGCCCACGCGAGGCAGTCGGAGACGACGGGACAGCGGCGGCAGACGGTCTTCGCCTCGGCGATCTGCAAGAGCGCAGGACCGCTATTCCCCACGGGGAAGAACAGCTCGGGGTCCTCGTCGCGGCAGATTGCGCGGTGGCGCCAGTCCATTGGAACTACTCCTCAGCTAGGCGCGCTCGAAGGCACGCCGATCGTCAGCGGTCGTTTTGGGGTGCTTGTGAATGCTTTCACGAACGGCGGGGATGTCAAGGGGTTAGCACTAACCCGGTGAGTGAACTCACCCAAAAGATCGACACCGTTCACCAGCGGTTTCACTCTACGAAGTTCGCGTCCGATCGAACATCGCAGGTCGGTCGCAAGATCATCACGCAGAGGTCACACGGCGACCGTGAGAGCTTCACGAACGGACGTGAACTCGACTTCGGTGCAATCGCCGAGCAGGTCGCCGTCCACCTGGAGGTTGACCGGCTCCTTGCTCGTCACCCGAACATATTCAACGTCGTCGCGGCGCAGGAGGTTCCCGCCCTTGGGATTTCCTTCTCGCACGAGCAGGTGGCCCACGTACCGCAGCACCGTCGGCAACCCGAGGTTGCGCAGCGCGAAGAGGCCGAGGTCGTTGTCGAACGACGTGGACGGGTTGAGGCGGATCGCCTTGCCGCCCAGGTAGGTCCACGGGTCGGTGTTCGACACGAACGCCATCCGCAGGTCCGTGATCGGCTCCTCGTCGGGGATCCGCACCGTGAGCGAGGGGGTGCGCCTGCGCTGACCGACGTAGCTGGCCAGCGCGGTGCGCGCGTAGAGGGAGGGGCTGGCCTCGCGGCCCTTGGCGCGCTGCTCCTCGACGTTCGCGACCACGTCCGCGTCCCAGCCGACACCGGCGTTGAACGTGAACCAGCGGTCGTTGTCCGCGGTGGTGGAGGCGGGCGGGCCGCTCGACGCGACCCTGCCGAGCCCGACGCGGCGGCTCGTCCCGTGCTCGATCGCCTGGAGCAGGCGGTAGGTGGCCTCCACGGGGTCGCGCGGCAGCCCGAGGGCGCCCGCGAAGACGTTCGCGGACCCGCCGGGGACCACCCCGAGCATCGGGAGGTCCGGCGAGAGCCCGGCGCGGAGCATGCCGTTGACGACCTCGTTGACCGTGCCGTCGCCACCGTGGGCGACGACCATGCCGTACCCGTCGAGGACGGCCTGGGCCGCGACGTCACCCGCGTGGCCCCGGTACCGCGTCTCGACGACGTCGAGCTTCACCGTGCTGGCCAACGCGTGCGCCAGCACGTCCCGGCCTCCGGCCGTGGTCGAGGTCGCCTGTGGATTGACCACCAGAAGTGCGCGCACACTTGCAGAGTAGGACAGCGCGTGACCGCGGACGGTCCGCGCATCCCTCGTCCGAGGGGCGCCATGCGCACTGGAGTGGTCCAAATCTCCTTTCCACCGCGTCGCAGCCCCGTCTACGGCAAGTGCACCCCAGCGGACCGCCGGCAAGCCGAAGACCCCTTGATCTTCGCCCCTCCGGCTGCCGGATGGGAGGCCCGGACGGGTGGCCTACGATCCGTGACGACCACAGACCGTTATGCACCGTTGTGAGGGGCTCGCAGGTGGCGATCCAGACCCAGGTCCCGGCGGCCGTGCGGGTGGCCGGGGCCATGACCGCGCTCCAGGGGCTCGCGGGCATCGCGTTCGCCGTCGCGCTCGTCGTGCGGGCCTTCGGCGGCGCCGAGTCGACCGGCAAGGTCCTCGGTGAGGCGGCCTACTTCACGGTGCTGTGCGCGGGCGTGCTCGCCGCGGGCATCGGGCTGGTGCTCGGCAGGCGCTGGGGCCGGACGCCGTCGATCGTCGTGCAGCTCCTGCTGCTGGGCGTCGCCTGGTACGCCTACGGCCCGTCGGGGCAGCAGCTCGTCGGATCCCTGATCGGCATCTACGCCGTCGTGGTGATCGCGCTGCTGTTCACCAACCCGGTTCGGCGCTGGACCCTCGGGGTGGACGAGCCCGACGCGGAGGAATAGGCCCGTTCGACTGGTTCTTCCGCCGGAATAGCCCGATTGGTGCGATTGGTGCTTTTGGCTCCCCTCCGAAGGTCGGATGGTTCGCCAACTATCGGAGGGTGTCCCGTGTCACTCGAAAGCGTGACGCTGAGGGTGGTGAATTCACCACTCCCTGCGTTCGTTAGGTGACATCACATGCGATTCAAGCGCACCCTGTCCGCGCTGATCGGTGGAGCCACGGCACTCGTGGCCTTCGCCTCCCTGGCGCCCGTCGCCTCGGCCCAACCGGCTCCCGGCGACGTGACCCCGTTCATCATCGGTGGCGGCACCGCGTCCAACGCCCCCTGGGCGGCCCGGCTGTTCGCCAACGGCCGCGAGAACTGCTCGGCCACGATCATCGCGCCGACCTGGATCCTGACCGCGCAGCACTGCGTGGCCAGCTCGGCCACGTACACGTTCCGCGTCGGCAGCCTCGACCAGACCAGCGGCGGCACCGTGGTCAACGCGGTCAGCATCACCCAGCACCCGTCGGCGGACCTCGCCCTGGTGCGCATCGACCGCTCGGTGGGGGGCACGTACGCGCCGCTCGGCACCACCACGGCGGTGCGCGCGGGCCAGACCGTGCAGCTCTACGGCTGGGGCGCGACCTGCACCAACCAGCCCGAGATCAACTGCCAGTCGCGCTACCTGAAGGTCGCGGACACCACCGTGACCAGCGTGACCGGCCGCGACTACCGCGGTGGCATCGCCGTGTCGGTGCGCCGCGGCAACGGCATCGCGGCGGGCGGTGACTCCGGCGGCCCGATGTTCGCCACGAGCCCGGCCGACGGCCGCTACTACCAGGTCGGCGTGGCCTCCACGAGCGACCGCGCGACCGTCTCGAACTACACCAACATCACCCGCTACCGCCCGTGGATCCAGTCGCTGGCAGGCGTCTGACCGGTTCGCCCGGCCGAGGGGTCTTCCCTCGGCCGGGTTGGCCAGGCGGCTTCCACCAGTAATAATCACCCTACGTGTTCACTTTTGGCGGATGGACACGAACGGAGTAGCCGGATACCGTGCGACGACGAGTTCGCGCTGCTCCGGGACGTTCCAGGGTGAGGTGTGCGGTGCAAGAGCGCCCGAAGCGGGTGTCGGCCGGTGGTGGCGTCGAGCGCCCGAACCTGGCCCGGCTCTTCGACTACTACCTCGGTGGCGCCCACAACTTCGCCGTCGACCGCGAGTTCGCCGAGCGCTCCATCAAGTTCTTCGCCGCCGACGACGCCGCCCGCACCACCCGGTCGTTCCTGCGCCGCGCCGTCCACCTCTGCGCGACCGCGGGCATCCGCCAGTTCCTCGACCTCGGCTCGGGCATCCCGACCGCGGGCAACGTCCACGAGGTCGTCGAGCGCGTCGACCCGAGCTGCCGGGTCGTCTACGTCGACAACGACGCGGCGACCGTCGCGCACGGCCGGACGATGCTCCGCACCAGCACCACCGCCGCGGTCGTGCACGCCGACGTCCGCGACCCCGACGCCGTGCTGAACGCCCCCGAGACCGCTCGGCTGCTGGACCTCGACGAGCCCGTCGCGGTCGTGATGGTCGGCATCCTCCCGTACCTGTCGGACGACGACCGGCCCGCCGACGTGGTGGCGAAGTACCGCGAGGCGGTGGTCCCCGGCAGCAGGCTGGTCGTCTCGCACCTCACCGCCGACCTCGAACCCGAGATGATGGGCAAGCTCGTCCACCTCGGGACGCTCGCGGGCACCACCCTCACCCCGCGCGGCGAGGCCGCCGTGGCGGAGCTGTTCACGGGTTTCGACGTGCTCGCGCCCGGCGTCGTCCCGGCGGGCACGTGGCACCAGGACGGCGAGGACACGAGCCCGTCCTCCTGCCTGTCCTACGGTGCCGTCGGCGTCCGGCTGCCCTGAGCCGAACTGGTCGGCGGATCGCCGCGAACCTCCGGTGGACCTACGATCCAGGCTGGTCGGCACTTCGGAGGGGGAATGCCGTGGACTCCGCGATGACCCTCAGGCCCCACGTCGTGTCGACCCAGGCGGGGCTGCTGTGCGCGCTGCTCGCCGCGCAGGCGGGCGTGCAGCTGCTGTCGATCGCCGTGCCGTTCCTGCGGTACTTCGCGGTGCTGCTGTTCACCTGCGCCGCGCCGGTGCTGCTCGTGTGGCTCTACCGGGTCCGGCGCAACGCCGAGGTGCCCGGCCGCGTCCACCGCTGGAGCCCCCGCTGGGTGGTCGGGATGTGGTTCGTGCCCGGTCTGAACCTGTGGGCGCCCCACCAGGCCGTCGCCGACGTCGCCGCGGCGGGCGTTCCGGAGTCCCGGCGCGGCGAGGTGACCCGGCAGGTCCTCGCCTGGTGGCTGTCGTGGCTCGTCGGCCTGGCCGCCACCGCCGGGAGCGCGTGGCCGCCCACCGCCCCGCTGCTGCCGCCGTGGGTCGCCGCCGTGTTCCTCGCGCTGGCCAGCGCGCTGCTGATCGTCGTCGTGCGGAGGCTCACCGCGTTGCACCCGGTCGACGAGAGGTTGATCGGGGGGAGGTGACCGGGTTCCCCCGCACGTGTTGCCCCCACGTGCGGGGAAACCGCTTCCAGGTCAGGCGCGCGCGGCGGCCGGGCCCCGGTAGGTCGCGCTGCCGAAGCCGAGGATCGAGTAGCCGATGACGCTGAGGAAGCCGAGCAGGACGATGCCGAACGCCGCACCCTTGCCGAAGGACTTCGCGATGTCCACGAACACGATGAAGGAGATCACGATGTTCACCAGCGGGATGAAGAACAGCACCAGCCACCAGCCGGGACGGCCCGCGACCTTGAGCATGGTGTAGATGTTGTAGAACGGGATGATCGCGGCCCAGCCGGGCTTGCCCGCCTTCGAGAAGACCTTCCACATCGCGATGATGGTGAGGAGGCCGAAGAGACCGCCGATGATGCCGGGGACGATGAAGGCAGAGCTGTCCACGGTAGCGGTGGTTTCGTAGTTCACGAGGTGTTCCTTCCGAAACCCTGGCAGCGAGTTCGCGGACACCTGTCGCCGCGATCGGGGTCCCGCTGCCGGGCACGGCGCGGAACGCTGCCAGAGCGCCGGGCGTGCTGTTCGGGGAATCGACGTTTTCGTGAGCATTTCGAGACTTGCGGGGTGGATCAGTCGGATGATCCCAGTGCCGCGAGCGCCTCGTCGGTCAGGCGGAACACCGTCCACTCGTCCATCGGCACCGCGCCGAGCGACTTGTAGAAGCCGATCGCGGGGGCGTTCCAGTCGAGCACGGCCCACTCCAGGCGCGCGTAGCCGTTCGCCGCGCACTCCCGCGCCAGCTCGGTCAGCAGCGCCCTGCCCAACCCGGAACCGCGCTGGGACGGCCGCACGTACAGGTCTTCGAGGTAGATGCCGTGCGTGCCCCGCCACGTCGAGAAGTTGAGGAACCACAACGCCATCCCGACGACCGCACCGTCCACTTCGGCCACGTGGCCGAACAGAGCGGGGGCCGGGCGGAACAGGGCGTCGTGCAGCCGCTCGACCGTGAGGTGGCAGTCGGCGCGGGCCCGTTCGTACTCGGCCAGCTCCTCGGCGAGCCCGACCACGGCGGGCACGTCCTCCGGGCGGATCCGGCGGACCGGCACTAGTCCCAGTCCCACGACGGCACGTTGAGGTGGCGCACCTGCGCGTCGCCGCGCTCGTCGCCGAGCACCGACGTGCCCGCCGGGTCGAGTCCGAAGTGGACGCCGTCGCGCGGCCCGAGGCCGAGCCAGGTCGCGATCAGCACGCGGCTGAAGTGGCCGTGGCCGACGAGCACCACGTCACCGCCGAGCAGCGCCGTCCGGACCCGCGCCACGACCGCCGACGCGCGCTCGCCGACCTGGTCCGCCGACTCTCCGTTCGGGATCTCGTGCGTCCAGACCGTCCAGCCCTCGACGGTCTCCCGGATCTCCGGCGTCGTCCTGCCCTCGTAGTCGCCGTAGTCCCACTCGGCGAGGTCCTCGGTGATGTCGTCGACCGCCAGACCCGCCAGCTCGGCGGTGCGCAGCGCGCGCTGCCGCGGACTCGTCAGCACCAGCGCGGGCGGCACCGACGTGCCGCGCAACCGTGCCAGCACCGCGCCCGCCCGCCGGGCCTGCTGCTCGCCCTTGTCGGTCAGCGGGACGTCGGTGCGACCGGTGTGCTGCCCCGATTCGGACCACGCGGTCTGGCCGTGGCGCAGCAGGTAGACGGAGTAGCGACCATTTGTGCTCACCGTCCGGATCCTAGTGCGGCCCGCACGCCGGCCGCCCTATGGCAAAACCCACTGTGATGTCACCCGTTGGTGTTTGGCCCGCTGTGCGCTGGGTATCCACCTCTCAAGACACATGGAGGTTCTGATGATCGTTCTTGGTTTGATCCTGCTGGTCGTCGGTTGGTTGGCCGGGATTTCGATCCTGACGACCGTCGGCACCATCCTGCTCGTGATCGGCGCCGTTCTCGCCGTGCTCGGGGCGGTGGGCCGTCCGATCGGCGGTCGGGCGCACTACTTCTAAGCCGACCACGCACGCACGCACCACCAGGGGCGTCCCCGTACCGGGGGCGTCCCTGGTGGTGCGTCACTCCAACGGCACCGTGAGCAGGCCGCGCAGGTAGGCCCGCAACGAGCCCACGAGGTCCACCCGGTCGCTGTTCGACAACCACTGGACCTGCAAGCCGTCCATCAGCGCGACGAAGTTCAGCGCCGCCACGTCCGGGTCCACGCCCTCGCGCAGCTCCCCCCGTTCGGCGACCACCCGGAACGACGCCGCCGCGAACCGGCGGGCCATCCGGTAGTGGTGCTCGAAGTAGTCGTGCGCCGGGTGGTCGGCCGCGACGGCCTCGGCGGCCAGCCGCGAGTACAGGTCGACGATGCCGGGGTGGCGGACGTTGTGCGCGGCCAGCGCGACCAGCCTGCGCAGCGCGTCCAGGCCGGGCGCTCCGGACAGCCGAGCGCCGTCCTCGGTGTCGCGCCGCTCCAGCACCGCCGCGAGCAGCGCCTCCTTGCTGGGGAAGTAGTACAGCAACCCCGCGTGCGTCATCCCGACCCGCCGCGCGATCTCCCGCAGCGACGAACCCCGGTAGCCCGCCTCGGCGTACGTGGCCACCGCGGCCGCCAGGATGTCCTCCCGCCGCAGCCGCCCCTTGAGATAACCCTCGCTACTGTCGGCGGCGCGCACCCGCACATCATGCCGCAGTGGGACCGAGTGCCAGGGCGACGGCTTGCTGCGGTTGTCGGGTCCCGGTCCGGTGTCGGGTTCCCTCCGGTCGTTGGGTCCGTCCGGTGTCAGGTCCCGTTCGGTGTCGAGTCCCGTCCGGTGTCGGGTCTGTGTTCTTCGTCCAGTTCCCGTTCTGCCCAGTTCCGGGACGTGCTCTCGCCGGGCGGCAGGTCTCCGAGGTGGTGCGAGGCCCCTCGGGTGGACTGTGCTGGGCCGTCGAGGTGGTTCGGGCGGCCGATGCCGCACATGCGGAACGACGCCGGTCAGCGAGAGGTCGTCTCGCTGACCGGCGTCGTCCAGAGGCCGCGGACTACGCGGCCTTGGTCTCCCAGAAGATCTTGTCGATCTGTCCGCCGACCGCCGCTGACCAGGCCTTATGGCTCATTTCGGTCTTCTGGGCCATCGTCGGGCCGTCGCGGGCCGCCACGCCGGGCGTAGACACCGTCGATCACGCCCTTGGTCCGGTTGTCGCTTCCAGGCATCAGGTGCGTGTAGGTCGCGAGCGTGAAGGCCGGATCGGAGTGGCCCAGGTACTCGGCGACCGCCTTGATCGACTCGCCTTGGTCGAGCAGCACCGAGGCGAAGAAGTGCCGGAGGTCGTGCATCCCGTTCTCGTACCGCCCGTACGGCACGCCAGCAGCCTTGAGCGCCTTCTTCCAGTAGTTGCGGTCGAAGTCGTTCGCTCGGACGGCCAGGTGGTTGACCGACGTGACGACCAATTCCGCGGTGACCCGCTTGCCGTCCGGCACCGCCCACGGCAACGTGATTTTCACCGGAGGGAACCGCCGCATGTGCTCGTCAAGCGCTTGGCTCACCGGCACCGACAACGGCACCTCGCGTTCCTTGTCGTACTTCGGCAGCGCGAACACGAGCTGG
>NZ_DBNGPQ010000003.1:0-4123 GCF_057122925.1 Umezawaea sp.
CGGGCTCGGCGAACTCCAGACCGGCCACCACCGCCCGGAAGTCCTCCACCACCGGTTCCATCAACCCGGAGTGGAACGCGTGCGACACCGTCAACCGACGCGTCTTGCCGAAGTGCGCGGCGACCGCGAGGACGGCCTCCTCCGCACCCGACACCACCACCGACTCCGGACCGTTGACGGCCGCGATGTCCGCTCCTTCCACCAGGTGAGCCAGCACCTCAGCCTCAGAGGCCCGTACCGACACCATCGCCCCACCGGGAGGAAGGGCCTGCATCAGCCGACCCCGCGCCGCCACCAGGCAAGCGGCGTCCGCCAGCGTCAACACACCGGCCACGTGTGCGGCGGCGATCTCACCGATCGAATGCCCCACCAGGTAATCCGGCCGCACACCGAACGACTCCACCAACCGGAACAACGCCACCTCGATCGCGAACAGCGCGGGCTGCGCGTGACCGGTCTCGTCGATCGACCAGTCCCCCACGTCGAAGTGCGACCACACCTCGTCGAACGCCGACGCGAACACCGGGAACACCTCGTACAGCTCACGACCCATCCCGAGCCGCTGCGCACCCTGACCCGTGAACGCGAACGCGACCTGGCCGCTGCCGGTGCGGCCCTTCGCGACGACCTCGCCGTCCACGACCACGGCCCGGTGGTCGAACACCGCGCGCGTGGTCGCCAGCGTGAAGCCGACGTCCAGCGCCGGGGCGTCCACCGCCCGCAGGCGCGTGACCTGCTCGTCCAGCGCGTCCGGGCTCTTCGCGCTCACCAGCCACGGCACCAGGCCCGACCGGACCGGGTCGCCGTCACCGCGCGGCTCCGGCTCGACCGCTTCGAGGATCACGTGGGCGTTGGTGCCGCTGATCCCGAACGACGACACACCCGCGCGCACCGGACGTCCCACCGACGGCCACGGACGCGGCTCCGTCAGCAGTTCCACCGCACCGGCCGACCAGTCCACCTGCGGCGTCGGCTCGTCCACGTGCAACGTCGCAGGCACCACACCGTGCCGCATGGAGAGCACCATCTTGATCACACCCGCCACACCCGCGGCGGCCTGAGTGTGCCCGATGTTCGACTTGATCGACCCCAGGTACAGCGGTGTCGACCGGTCCTGCCCGTAGGTCGCCAGCAGGGCTTGGGCCTCGATCGGATCACCCAACCTGGTGCCGGTGCCGTGCGCCTCCACCACGTCCACGTCCGACGTGGACAGACCAGCGCTCGCCAGCGCCTGCCGGATCACCCGCTGCTGCGAGGGCCCGTTGGGCGCGGTCAGGCCGTTGGACGCGCCGTCCTGGTTCACCGCCGAACCGCGCACCACCGCCAACACCTCGTGGCCGTTGCGGCGGGCGTCCGACAACCGCTCCAGCACCAGCACGCCGACGCCCTCGCCCCAGCCGGTTCCGTCCGCCGACGCGGCGAACGCCTTGCACCGCGAGTCCGGCGCGAGCCCGCGCTGGCGGCTGAAGTCCACGAACGGCTCCGGGCTGGTCATGACGGTCACGCCCGAGGCCAGCGCCATCGTGCACTCGCCCTGCCGCAGCGACCGCGCCGCCCAGTGCATCGCCACCAGCGACGACGAGCACGCCGTGTCGATCGTGATCGCCGGGCCCTCCAGCCCGAAGGCGTAGGACACGCGGCCGGACACCACGCTGGCCGAGTTGCCCGTGCCGAGGTAGCCCTCGACGCCCTCCGGCGGGCTGTCGACCCGTGCGGCGTACTGGGAGCCGTTGGTACCGGCGAACACCCCGGTCCGGCTGCCGCGCAGCGCGGCGGGGTCGATGCCCGAGTTCTCGAACGCCTCCCACGACGCCTCCAGCAGCAACCGCTGCTGCGGGTCCATCGCCACGGCCTCGCGCGGCGAGATCCCGAAGAACCCCGGATCGAACTCGGCCGCGGTGTGCAGGAACCCGCCCCGCCGCACGTAGGTCTTGCCCGCCCGGTCCGGGTCGGGGTCGTACAGGTCGTCGACGTCCCAGCCCCGGTCGGTCGGGAACTCCGTGAGCGCGTCCTCCCCGGAGACCAGGAGCTGCCACAGGTCCTCCGGCGACCGCACCCCACCGGGGAACCGGCAGCTCATGCCCACGATCGCGACCGGCTCGTCGGTGACGGCCGCGGCGGTCTCGACCGCGACGACCTCGTCCTGCCCGCCCAGCTCCTCGCTGAGCCGCCCGGCCAGCACGACCGGTGTCGGGTAGTCGAACACCAGCGTGGCGGGCAGCCGGAGCCCGGTGGCGCCGAGCAGCCGGTTGCGCAGCTCGACCGCGGTGAGCGAGTCGAAGCCCAGTTCGGCGAACGCCCGGTCCGGCGCGACCTCGTCCACCGTCGAGTGCCCGAGCACCTCGGCCGCGCAGGTCCGCACGAGCGCGAGCAGGTCGTCGAAGCCGAGCACCTCGCCGGACGGCTCGTCCGCCGGGGCCTGCGGAACCAGGTCCCGCAGCACCGCCGGAACGGGCTGGGTGAGCCGCTCGACGTCCAGGCGCATCGGGACCAGCACCGCGTCCGCGCGCCGCAGGGCGGCGTCGAACAGCGCCATGCCCTGCCGGGCCGACAGCGGTCGGACCCCGCCGCGCGCCATGCGCTGCACGTCGTGCTCGGACAGCCTGCCGCCCATGCCCGCGTCCCACAGGCCCCACGCCAGCGACACCGCGGGCAGGCCGCGCGTGCGGCGCAGGTGCGCCACCGCGTCCAGGAACACGTTGGCGGCGGCGTAGTTCGCCTGGCCGGGGCCGCCGAACGTGCCCGCCGCGGCCGAGAACAGCACGAACTCGGCCAGGTCGAGCCCTTCGGTCAGCTCGTGCAGGACCAGTGCGGCGTCGACCTTGGCCCGGAAGACCCGGTCGACCTGCTCGTCGGTCAGGGCCGTGACGACGGCGTCGTCGGTGACGCCCGCCGCGTGCACGACCGCGGTCAGCGGGTGGTCGGCCGGGATCGCGGCGAGCACGTCGGCGAGCGCGGCGCGGTCGGCGACGTCGCACGCCACCGAGACGACGTCGGCGCCCAGCCCGGTCAGCTCGGCCTCCAGTTCCGCCGAACCGCCTCGGCGGCTGACCAGGACGAGCCGTCGCACACCGCGTTCGGCGACCAGGTGCCGGGCGACGACGGCACCGAGCCCGCCGGTCGCACCGGTGAGCAGCACCGTCCCGTTCGGGTCGATCTCCCGCGCCGCGCCGCTCTCCTCCGCCCGCGCGAGCCGGGGTACGAACACCTGGCCCGCGCGGACCGCCACCTGCGGCTCGTCCGACGCGAGCGCGGCACCCGCGTCGGTCGCGGGGTCGTCGACGTCGACCAGCACGAACCGGCCGGGGTGCTCGGACTGCGCCGAGCGGACCAGCCCCCAGACCGCCGCGGTGACCGGGTCGACGTCCTCGGCGGCCGTGACGGCGACCGCTCCGCTGGTGACGACGACGAGGCGCCGGGTGGACGTGGTGTCCTCCAGCCACGACCGCACCAGGGCCAGCACCCGGTGCGTCACCGCGCGCACGGCCGCGGCGTCCAGTTCGGTGCTCGGCTCGACGAACTCCACGTGGTCGTCGGAGCGGGGAACCCCTCCGGACAGCGGCAGCGGCGTCCAGTCGACCCGGAAGACGTGGCCGTCCAGGGGTTTCGGCCGCGAACCCGCGTCGAGCCAGAACCGCTGGTGCGCGAAGGCGTACGTCGGCAGCTCGACCCGGCGACCGCCGGTGAAGTCCCACTCGACGGGCACGCCGTCGACGTGCAGGGCGGCCAGTGCCGTGAGCAGCGACCGCTCCTCCGGCCGGTCCTTGCGCAGCGCCGGGACCACCACGGCAAGTTCGGGCGCGCAGTCCCGCACCATCGCGGTGAGCACCCCGTCCGGGCCGAGTTCCAGCACCCGCGCGACACCCAACCCGGCCAGGGTCGTGACGGCGTCGAGGAACCGCACCGGCCGGCGGACGTGCCGCACCCAGTACTCCGGCGAGCACAACTCCTCCGCCGTCGCCGGGGCGCCGGTCACGGTGGACACGATCGGGATGACGGGCTCGGCGAACTCCAGACCGGCCACCACCGCCCGGAAGTCCTCCACCACCGGTTCCATCAACCCGGAGTGGAACGCGTGCGACACCGTCAACCGACGCGTCTTGCCGAAGTGCGCGGCGACCGC
>NZ_DBNGPQ010000004.1:0-20536 GCF_057122925.1 Umezawaea sp.
GACCGGCGAGGGCACCTACGAGATCGATTCGCTCGACGACGCGCCACAGGGTACGTCGGTCACGCTGCACCTCAAGCCGGAGGACAGCGAGGACAACCTTTTCGACTACACCGCGGACTGGAAGATCCGCGAGGTCGTCAAGCGGTACTCGGACTTCATCGCGTGGCCGATCAGGATGGCCGGCGAGGAGAAGCCGCTCAACTCGATGAAGGCGCTGTGGGCCCGGCCGCGCAGCGAGGTCAGCGCCGAGGAGTACCACGAGTTCTACAAGCACGTCAGCCACGACTGGACGGATCCGCTCGAGACGATCCACATGAAGGGCGAGGGCACGTTCGAGTACGAGGCCCTGCTGTTCGTCCCGTCCCGCGCGCCCTTCGACCTCTTCAGCCGGGACGGCAAGCGCGGCGTCCAGCTGTACGTCAAGCGCGTGTTCATCATGGACGACTGCGCGGCGCTCGTCCCGCAGTACCTGCGCTTCGTCAAGGGTGTCGTCGACGCGCAGGACCTGTCGCTCAACGTCTCGCGCGAGATCCTCCAGCAGGACCGGCAGATCCGGATGATCCGCCGCCGCCTGGTGAAGAAGGTCCTCCAGACGGTCAAGACGATGATGGTGGAGAACCCCGAGAACTACGCGAAGTTCTGGGGCGAGTTCGGCGCGGCCGTCAAGGAGGGGCTCCTGGACGACGTCGACAACCGCGACTCGATCCTGGAGATCGCGTCCTTCGCGTCGACCCACGACGCCGACGCGCCCACCACGCTGAAGGACTACGTGGCGCGGATGAAGGAGGGTCAGGAGGTCGTCTACTACCTGACCGGCGAGTCGCGTTCCCTCATCGAGAACTCGCCGCACATGGAGGCCTTCCAGGCCAAGGGCTTCGAGGTCCTCGTGCTCACCGACCCGATCGACGAGATGTGGGTCGACGCGGTCTCCGGCTTCGACGGCAAGCAGTTCCAGTCCATCGCCAAGGGCGAGGTCGACCTGGACTCCGAGGACGAGGACAGGAACGCCGAGGCGAAGAAGGACTTCGCCGACCTGATGACGTGGATGACGACCACGCTGTCGGAGAACGTGAAGGAGGTGCGGCTGTCGTCGCGCCTGACCACGTCCCCCGCCTGCATCGTCGGCGACTCCTACGACATCACGCCGACGCTGGAGAAGATGTACCGCGCCATGGGCCAGGAGGTGCCGAAGCAGAAGCGCATCCTGGAGCTGAACCCGACCCACCCGCTCGTCACGGGCCTGCGCACGGCGCACGAGGCCCGTCCGGAGGACGAGGCCGTCGCGGAGACCGCGGAACTCCTGTACGGCATGGCCCTGCTGGCCGAGGGCGGCGAACTGGCGGACCCGTCGCGCTTCATCAAGCTGATGGCGCAGCGCCTCCAGCACTCGCTCTGACCGCGTGGTGGGGTGCAGGCTCCCCGGCACCCCACCACGGTCAGTCCTCGTCCGCCTCGGCCTCCGCCGCACAGGCCTGGTCGAGGACACCCCTGAGGTTCTTGCTGATCACCACCTTCTTGCGGTGGATGACCAGCACGCCGTCGTCCTTCAGCTCCTTCAACGCCTTCGTGACCGCCGGCGCGGACGCCCCGATGGCGGAGCTGACGTCGTCGCAGCTCAACCCGAGGTCCAGCAGGACACCCCTGTCGGTCCGCTCGCCGTACAGGGCTTCCATCCTCGCCAGGAAGGCGAGGAGCCGGATGGACACCTTGTGGTTGGCGAAGGCCAACGTCGCGTCCCGCAGGATCGTCCGCCGCGCGAACGTGCCCGTCAGGGCCCTGAGGGCCGCGGTGCTCTCCAGGAACGCCCTGAACTCGTCCCTCCCGACGACCAGCGCGTCACCGTCCTTCGAGGAGACGTGGCTCGCGTGCCTCGGCGTGCTGGCCCAGTGGGCTTCCGCGCCCAGCAGTTCGCCCGGCCCGGCGAAGGCGACCATCATCGGCCTGCTGCCCGCTCGTGCCTCGCGCACGGTCTTCACGTACCCGGACAGCACGACGGTGACCGAGTCGGGCTGTGCCCACTGCGCCGCGATCCGGTCACCCGCCCGGTGCGCGCGGCGTCGGCCGATCTTCCACAGCTCGTCGTGCAGCGGCCTGTCGAGCAGTGACAGGAAGACGTCACTCGGCCACGGCGCACCGGTGTGCGCGTGGATACCGCTCGTGCCCATGGCTCTTTCGTTCCTGCTCTCGTGGAACCCGTCCGCGACCGCGAACGGGGGTGGTGAACGGCGTCGTCGTCCTAGCGGACGTGGGCGTGCAGGAAGGCGAACGAGCCGCCCAGCGCGGTGAGCCCGGCCAGGACGGCGACCCAGGGGTTGCCGAACGCGAGGAAGGCGACCGAGCCCGTGACCAGGGCGCACAGGACCGCCGCGACCAGCAGCAGGGCGAGGCGCTGGGTGAAGGGCGGCGTGGAGTTCGTCATGCTGTTCTCTCCGGAATCGGGTGTCGTGCAGCGCCGCGTGCCCGCTCGGCGGTCACGACGCTGGGAGGAGGGGGATCGGTGGGGCGGCTAGCCCAGGACGTGGACCGCCGCGACCGTGAAGAGCAGCTGCGTCAGCAGCAGGAGGACGAGCAGTGGCCTTCCCACGCGGGCGAGGTCCTTCCACTGCCCCGCGAGGACGAGCCCGAGCCCCACCGTCCGGTGCCGCGGTCCTCTCCGGACCGGCGGCGCGGCGTCGGCGTCCGGCTCGTCCGCCGAGGGCGCTTCGGGTACGACGACCGGCTCGACCACCACGGTGGTCTCGCCGGGATCGGTCCTCGCCGCCTTCGTCGCGACGACCAGCCGTTCCCACTCCGCGGCCCACAGCTCGGCCTGGTCCGCGGGTTCACCGCAGCCCGTGACGAACAGGACCACCTGCTCCTTGCGGACGGGCAGGGTCTTCTTGCGGCACATGTAGTGGGCGGTCGACCTCGGCAGGCGGTCCGCGCCCGCCGTCTCGGAGATCTGCTTGAACGACCGGCCGACGGCGAGCCGGAGCTCGTCCAGCGCCACGACGTACTCCAGCTCCGTCGTGGCCGCACGCGCCCTGCCGAGCGGTGCCCGCTCGTCGTCAGTGCCGCTCAGCTGCGACATCGTGATGGGTCCTTCTCGTCGAGGCGCGCCTCGACCGTCGACGGTCGAGGCGCGGTGGCGGCCGCGCGTCCGCTGGGCGGTCGCGCGGGGTGGGTCGACCTGCCGGTGACCCGTGGGTGACGTCGAGTTGGCCGCGATGACCACCCGGCGCCACTCCTCGATCTCCCGACCGTCGACCATGCAGGCCCGGAGCACCGCCTCGGCACCGCGCCAGGTGAGGCGGTGGCCGAGGGTCAGGTCCGGGAACGCGCTGACGGGGAGCCCCGTTCGCGACGCCATCCACTTGATGGACGGGTGGCCGCACGACCGCCACGCGGCGAGCACGCGCTCGTGCAGCCGGTAGAACACCTCACCGCGGCTCCGCGGGGTCGGTCCGGGCATCGCTAGGCGGTGAGGGGTGTGGAGCGACCGTCGGTCGCGCGGAGGAGAGGTCGGGCGTCGCGGGGGTACCGCGAACACACCCGACGGGCGGGGGCGTTCATCTCGCTTCTTTCTCGGCCGTTCTTCGGTGACGTGGGTATTTCTTCGGCGAAGGGCCGGTCCGGGCGAACATCCGTTACCACGGGCGCCAACCCACGGCTGTTCGTCGAACTCGACCTCGCCGCCGAATACTAGCCTGAACCTCCCTCCGCATCGACGGTCGCGACGCCGCACCACTAAAAGCAACAGCGTTGCGCAAACCGGGCGGGCCGAACTTGAGACCGCCCGGCGCATTCACTCGATCGGTTATACGCAGAGTGGGGGATCTGCACCGTTCCAGCAGACTGGACGAATTCCGGACTCACCTCCGCCACGTGGCACGCGATGGACGATCCGTCCAAAGAGGTCGGTGTTTTGCCTGATCGGACAGGGCTGGACGGGGCTGGGCAGGGGTGGTAGTCGCCGGAGCTCTGGTCTACCGTGACCACCGGTTCCCCTCTTCGTCGAGACGAAGGGCGGGGGCACATCCCGTGGCTTCGTCCGGTGACGTGGGCAGCTCGGGTGCCGTAGCGGGTCACTGCGCCAACAGCGACCCGCTGCGGCCGCTCCACCACCCGGTTTCCGGGTTCGAGCACTTCCGAAGGCCCGATCGCCAGTGCGCCCAGTTCGTCACGGTGATCTGTGTCACTATTCAGATTTTGACCACGATCGGACCTGTGGCCAATACCCGCACCCGACAATGGGAGCGCTCCCCCAGCGGTGCGGCTGCCCCTTTGGCACACCCGTACCGCTGTTCCGACCCCGCTTTCCGGACCGCGTCGGTTAACCAATTGTCCCAAAAACTCGAAGGTCTCGGAATTCGCGCGATCGCTCCCCCGCGCGGCGGCGAGTCGGTAATCGAGCGGCACCCGTCCCGTGCGGTTCCGCGAATGTCCACCCGAACACGCCGCACTTTCGCGGAAATGGATCCGCGGGCCGACGCCGGATCCGTGCGTCCCGTCCTCTACCGTGGCCCCGTGCTCGACGTGCGCGGCCTGACCAAGGCCTACGGAGACCTGACCGTCCTGCGCGACGTCTCGTTCGCGGTGCGGCCCGGTGAGGCCGCGGCGGTGGTGGGGCCGAACGGTGCGGGGAAGTCGACGTTGCTGCACTGCGTCGTGGGGTCGGCCGAGGCCGACTCGGGCAGCGTCAGGCTCGACGGCGTGGAGGTGCGGGAGTCCGATCCGGCCGTGCGGGCGGCCGTGGCGGCGGTGTTGGACGACGTCGACTTCTTCCCCGACCTGTCGGTCGTGGAGCACCTCGACCTGCTCGCCCACGCGCACGGCGGTGGCGGGGTGGACGAGGTGCTGGTGGAACTGGGGTTGGACGGGGTCGTCGACCAGGTGCCCTCGACGCTGTCCAGCGGGCAGCGGCGGCGGCTGGCCCTCGCGTCCTGCCTGGTCCGGCCGCGGCGGCTGCTGGTGCTGGACGAGCCGGAGCAGCGCCTGGACGCGGCGGGGCGGGCGTGGCTGGCCGAGCGGCTGACCGCCGAGAAGGCGTCCGGCACGGCGGTCCTGCTGGCCACGCACGACGTCGAGTTGCGGCACGCCGTGGCCGACCGGCACGTCGACCTGGGCGCATGACCGACCGGAGCACCACGGCCCGGCGCACGACCCCGGCCACCGACCTGCGGCGGCGGCTCCGCCGCTACCGGGCCGACCCGCGCCCGCTGACCGCACGCCTCGCGGACCTCTACGGCCACGCCCTCTACGTCGTCATCGTCGGCGGCGTGCTCGTCTCGGCGGCGAACTCCGGGGTGGACTCGACGGCGCGGGCGCCGGGGCTCGTCCGGTGGACCGTCCTGGTCGGCGCGCTGCTGGCGGTCGCGCTCCTGTGCCGCGCGGCCATCGCGGTGGGGCCGGTGCTGGTCTCGCCCGCGGCGCGGACGTGGCTGTTCAGCTCACCCGTGGACCGCCGACAGCTCCTGGTGCCCAGGTTCGCCGCCCTGCTGGCCGCGGCGGCGGCCGTCGGGGCGGTGGTGGGCGGCGCGGTCTCGCTCCCCTCCGCGGCGGTGGGGGCGCCTGCCGGCGTGTTCGTGGCCGCCGTGCTGGTGGAGGCGCAGGCGAGCAGGCGCCAGACCACGTGGGCGCGCCGCGGGATCGCCGCGGTCGTCGCGGGGCTGGCCGTGTTCACCGCCGTGCTGGCGGCCGTGCCGGACCTCCCCTGGCCGTCGCCCGCGCCGGTGGCGCCCGTGGCGGGCGCGGTGCTCGTGCTCGCGACGGCGGCGGCGTGGCACGCCCACCGGGCGCTGGCCGCGATGACGCGGAGCGCGCTCTCCGACGGCGCCGAGATCGCCGCGGTCACGGCGACCGCCACCACGTTCCTCGACCCCGGTCTGCTGACGGGCACGCTCGTCCAGCGGCGGGCGCGGGCGCGGGGCGCGGTCCGGTCGGTCCGGTTCGCGGGCGGCCGTCGCCGGGCCCTGCTCCGCGCCGACCTGCTCCGCCACGCCCGCGACCCCCTGGGAGTGCTGGTCTTCCTCGGCCTGCTGCCCGTGCCCTACCTGGCCGCGCACCTCACGGCCCCGGACGGGGTGGCGGTGGTCCAGCTCGGGTGCCTGTTCCTGGTGGCCGACCGCTTCGCCAGGGGTCTGCGGCTGGTCAGCGGATCGGCGGCGCTGCGGCGCGCGCTGGGCGGCTCGAACGCCGAGCTGCGGCTGACGCACCTCGTCCTGCCCGCCACCGCGGCCCTGCTGTGGACCCTCGCCACGCCGGTCGTGGCGGTGCCGCACCTGGCGCTGTCCGTCGCGGGGGCCGTGGTCGCCGTCCACCGCGCCGCCACCGCGCCACCGATGCGGTACGACTCCCCGATCCTGGACACGCCGATGGGCACCGTGCCGATCGGGCTGCTCGCCCGGCTGTTCCGCGGCCCCGGCCTGCTGCTGCTCGTGGCCGCCGTCCACCTGTCGCTGTGACGACGAACGGGCCGGGTCCGCGGAGGACCCGGCCCGTTCACCTGGAACGACCTACCCGAGCTTGCCCTCGATGGCCGCGATGATCTTCGGCCGCAGCTCGGCGCAGCTGATGATGGCGTCCACCGAGCCGACGTCCACCGCGCGCTGGACGCTGTGCACCCGGTCGAACTCGGTGGCGACCTCGGACAGCTTCTCCGACCGCACGGCCTGGCGGATGTCGGCCAGCTCGGCGGTCAGCGACGCCTTCTCGCCGCCGGAGGACGCGGCGACGAGCGCCTCGGCCTCCCGCACGCGCGGGTCGTTGCCGGTCCGCTTGTCCACGTCGCGGGCGAACACCACGGCCGCGGCGGGAGCGCCGCCGATCACCGAGGCGAACGAGCCCTCGACCGCGAGCACGGTCATGTTCGGGTTCAGCGCCTTGGAGAACACCACGAACGCGCCGCCGTGGTACCGCGAGATCACGCAGAACACGATGGGGCCCTGGAAGTTCACCACCGCGCGACCGATCTCCGCGCCGTACTCCAGCTGGAGCTTGCGCATCGACTCGGGCGAGCCGTCGAAGCCGGACAGGTTCGCCAGCACCACGAGGGGCCGGTTGCCGCTGGCCGCGTTGATGGCCCGCGCCGCCTTCTTCGACGACCGCGGGAACAGCGTGCCCGCGGTGTAGGTGTCCGGGCCGTCGGTGGGCGGGAAGCCGCGACGGGGCACGGAGCGGGACTCGATGCCCAGCAGGCACACCGGACGGCCGCCGAGGTGGACGTCCTGCACGGCCGCCGTCTCGGCGTCGGCCATGCCCGCCCACCGCTCCAGCACCGGGTGGTCCTGGTCGGACAGCGCGCGCATCACCGTGCGGATGTCGAACGGCTTCTTGCGGTCGGGGTTGAACTCCGAGGAGAAGATCTGCCCGACGGTGGTGAACTCGCTGTCCGGCACGGCGTGCGGGAACGGCGACACGTCGCGGTCGACCGGGTCGGTCGTGGTGGTCGACCGGGGACCGGACTCGCCGGGCGCGACGTAGCTGTGGTCGTAGTGCGACATCAGCACTTCCCGCGCCGAGCGCAGGTCGGGCGCCCAGTACTGGGCCTGGCCGTTCGGGCCCATGATGCGGTCGTAGCCGCCGATGCCGTGGTTGTCCTCGGCCGAGACGCCGCCGGAGAAGTCCAGCGACTGCTTGCCGGTGAGGACCATCGCGGAGTCGGGCGTCATGACCAGGATGCCCTTGGTGTGCATGAGCATCGTGGCTTCGGCGTTCCAGTACGGCTGGGCGCCGACGTTGATGCCCGCGACGACGATGTTGATCTCGCCGCCGTCCTGGGTGAAGTTCACGATCCGCTTGAGCGCCGCCGCCACCCAGTCCATGTTCTCGGTGCCCGAGTCCATCGAGATGCGGGCACCCGCCGAGAGCGCGAACCACTCCAGCGGGATCCTCAGCTCCTCGGCCAGGTCGAGCGCGGCGATGACGCGGGCGCACTCCGGCTCGGACAGCGCGCCGAGCGCCTTCGTCGGGTCGCCCAGCAGCACGACGCGGGCCATGCCCTCCGGGTGGCGCGGGGTCGGCGTGGTGACGACACCGGCGACGAGCGCCGCGGTGTTGCCGCCGCGCGGGCGGTCGGTGGGGACGAGCTTGCCCGACCCGGCGTCCAGGTCGTACTCCTGGAACGTGCCGAACGACCCGGCGAGCATCCCGGTCAGCTCGTAGGGGTACACGGTGCCGCGGCTGTGGGCGCGCAGCACCTCCTGGCGGTAGTCGTCCAGGGGCTCGATCGGCTCGGTCGGCGGCAGCACCACGGACAGCCGGACGCCGGAGCCGACGTCGTAGCCGATGCGGACGGCGATGTCGACCAGCTCACCGGTCGCGGCGTCGCGGCGGCGGCCCAGGAACAGCACCTCTTCGAGGTCGGCCCCCGCGGTCGTCGGCATGACGCGCCGGGCGACGACGTTCAGCTCCTCGGGGCTGAGGTCGGTCGGCGGCCACACGTAGATGACGATGCGGTTGGTCGCGGACTTCTTGGCGCCCGGCTTCTTCGCCCTGCGGATCGCGTCGAGGCACGTCGCGAGGATGTCCTCGGCGGCGGGCAGCGCCACGAGCCTGCCCTCGTCGTCGCGCAGCGGGGTCAGGTCGCGGACCTGGCCCAGGACCACGAGGCGCTCGTCGGACGGGTTCTGCTTGGCCGTGGCGCGGAAGAGGTAGACCTCCTCGTCCGGCGACGCGAGCCGGGTGAGGTCGAACGCGCGCAGCCGTTCGAGCTGCATCCGCTCGGCGATGCGCGGGTGCAGGCCGCGGAGCAGGCGCTCCTCGGTGAAGCCCTCCGGCGACGGGCGGAACGTGAAGTGGTGGTGCATCACGGCACCGCTGTTGCCCGCGACGGTCGTGGTGATGCGGTCGACGCGCTCCGACGGCTGCTGGGCGGCGAGCACCTCCCCGAGCTTCGCGGCCATCGCGTCGGTGTCCGAGGGGCCGTCGTCCCACGTCAGGTAGAGGTCGGCCACCACGTCGCCGTCCTGGGCGAACCCGCTGACGGCGCGCACGGCCTCGGGCAGCGCGGGGAAGTCGACGGCCGTGGCGACCACGCGGCCGTCACCGGCCTGGGTGCGGTTCTCGGCGACGACGAACGTGCAGCCGTCGACCGAGGTCACCCGGACGTCGCTCAGCGCGCGGTTGCCGTAGTACCGGCGGGTCAGGACCTCCAGCAGCGCCGTCGGGTCCGCGCCCTCGCGGCCGATGCGCTGGCCCACCAGGCGGACCAGCGGCTCGGCGCTGGCGACCATGGCGGACACCCGCTCGGCGCGGTCCGCCGCGTCCGGGTGCAGGTCGAGGTGGCGCAGGTGCTTGCGGACGCCCGCGTAGACCTTGGCGCGGGTGCGGCGCAGCAGCGGCTGGGCGAACCAGCCGAACACGACGCCGCGGGCCAGGTCGGCCACGGCCGGGAAGCGGACCTGCGTCGCGGCGACCAGGTGCTCCAGCGCGAGGCCGACGGTGACGCGGTCCGCCTCGGGCGGCGGGCCCTCGGCGAGCCACTGGCGCAGCAGCGTGGTCATCACCGCGACGTCGGACGAGGAGCGCTCCTGGGCCAGGAAGATGCGGAAGACCGCGTCCTCCAGCTCCGGCGTGCGGTCGAGGCCGTCGACGCCGTAGTGCGACAGCACGTGGGTCAGGCGCTGGCGGAAGCTCTCCGACAGGCCCGCCCGGTCGGCGTCGAGGCTCTGGAGGTAGGTGTGGAAGTACTCGCGCGGGCTGTGCACCGAGGAGTCGGGCTTGCGCTCCTCGCCGACGGGCCGGTTGCGGCTCAGCTCGCACAGGTCGGCGAAGAGCTGCACGAGGGCGCTCTCCCCGACGAGCGCGCGCTGGCCCGCGCTGGTGAGGTCCTTGCGGGCCGCGAGGTAGTCGTTGAGCAGGCGGCCCGCGTCGACCGGGTCGACGTCGAAGCCGAGCAGCAGGCTCCGCAGGCCCTGGAGGCCGCGGGCGACCCTCGTCTCGGCGGGGGTGTCGAGCGGCTCGGCGGGCAGTTCCAGCGCGTCGGCCGGGACCGCGGCGGGCGAGGCGGCCTCGTCGCCGTCGCCGACCGGCTCCAGGCGGAGCAGGCGGGCACCCGACTCGACCTGGCTGCCGACCTGGACCGCCAGCTCGCGCAGCCTGCCGTGGAACGGCGCGCGCAGCACCGTCTCCATCTTCATGCTCTCCAGCACCAGCAGCGGCGCGCCCGCCTCGACCTCGTCGCCGACGGCCAGCGGCGTGGCCACGACCAGGGCGGGCACGGGCGAGCGCAGGACGCCGCCCTCGTCGCGGCTGATGCGGTGGGTGACGCCGTCGACCTCGACCTGGTGGACGGGACCGTGCGTGCCGGTCACCACCCGGAAGCGGACGCCGTTGACGATGAGCTGGCCGGAGTGGCGGTCGAAGCGCTCCACGTCCACGTCGGCGGTGTGCTCGGGGCCGCCCGCGGAGACGCCGACGCGGAAGCTGTGCGCGGCGACGCGGGACACCTGGACGCGGTAGCCGACGTCGCGGAGCTTCAGCTCCAGCGCGCGGCCGGTCTCGTGCTGGGCCTGGGGACGGCCGCCGTGCGCGGTGGTCAGCAGGCGCTGCCGCGTCACGGCCTCCTCGTCCTCGTAGGCCTCGATGGCGGCGGCGATCAGCGCGACCGCGGAGTTCTTGTGCGTCACCAGGCCGCCCTGCGAGCGGACGCGGTCGATCCAGCCGGTGTCGGCGGAGCCGTCGATCACGGCGGGCTCGTCGAGCAGGTCGCGGACGAAGCCCTTGTTCGTCACGCCGCCCGCGATGATGACCGTCGTCTCGGTCATGGCGCGGCGCAGCCGGGCCAGCGCCTCGGTGCGGTCGCGACCGTGGGCGATGATCTTGGCGATCATCGAGTCGAAGTCACCGGGGATGGTGTCGCCCTCGCTGAACCCGGTGTCGACCCGGATGCCGGGACCGCTGGGCAGCGAGAGGCGGACGATCCTGCCGGGCGACGGCGCGAAGTCGCGGTCGGGGTCCTCGGCGTTGAGCCGGGCCTCCACGGCGTGACCCCACTCGGCGGGGGCGGGCCCCTCCAGCTTGCCGCCCGCGGCGACGTGCAGCTGGGCCTTGACCAGGTCGACACCGGTGGTGATCTCGGTGATCGGGTGCTCGACCTGGAGACGGGTGTTGACCTCCAGGAACGCGAACAGGCGCTCACCGGGGTGGTAGAGGAACTCGACCGTGCCCGCGCCCTGGTAGTCCACGGCGAGCACGAGCCGTTCGGCGGAGGCCTTGAGGTCGGCGACCTGGTCGGCGGCGAGGACCGGGGACGCGGACTCCTCGATGATCTTCTGGTTGCGCCGCTGCACGGAGCAGTCGCGCACGCCCAGCGCCCAGGCGGTGCCCTGTCCGTCGGCGATCACCTGCACCTCGACGTGGCGCGCGCCCGTGACCAGGCGCTCCAGGAACACGACGCCGCTGCCGAAGGCGCGGGCGGCCTCCTGGCGCGTGAGGTCGTAGGCCTGGGTCAGCTCCTCCTCGGAGGACACCATGCGGATGCCGCGGCCACCGCCGCCGGCGGTCGCCTTGAGCATCAGCGGGTAGCCGATGTCCTGGGCCGCCTTGAGGGCGTCGTCGAGCGAGTCGACCGGACCGCCGCTCCACGGCGCCACGGGCACGCCGACCTGCTCGGCGATCAGCTTCGAGCCGATCTTGTCGCCGAGCTTGCGCATGGCCGCGCCGCTCGGGCCGACGAAGGTCACGCCGATCTCGGCGCACAGCTCCGCGAACTCCGGGTGCTCGGCGACGAAGCCCCAGCCCACCCAGGCCGCGTCGGCACCGGTCTCGACCAGCGCGCGCTTGAGGACCGCGTAGTCGAGGTAGGGGCGGTCGGCCGCCAGGCCCAGGTCGTAGGCGAGGTCGGCCTCCCGAACGAAGGTGGCCGTCCGGTCGGAGTCGGTGTAGAGGGCCACGGTCTCGATCCGTGTCCCCAACTCCGCGGACAGGTCCCGAACGGCGTGGATGAGCCGCATCGCGGCTTCCCCACGGTTGACGATGGCAACACGACTGAACACTGATCGGGCCTTTCGAAAGACGGCGAACGCCGACGGCCGTCGCCGTCGCAACGGAGTCAACACTCTCGACTGCCTACTGGTACAAGGTATGGCGATCGCAACGCGTGTCAGGTGCCCTGCGTTGTAAGGATCTGCCAAAAGACGGGCCGCCGACAACCCCTAGCACGCCCCTTCGGGAACCCCTACACCACGCGTGGTGTGATCTCGGCCGCGCTCCCGCCACACGTCCGCGGCGGTGGGGTGGGTGCTGCTCACCGGGGTGCGCCCCGGACCTCCCGGTTTGTGCGATAGCGACAAAGGCCAGCAGGGGTGGTGCGACCCGCGGCCCCTGCCTGCGGGTTTCCGAACCACCTCGCGACCGGTGCGGCGGTCCGCCGACGCGGCGGGCGTGCGCGCCGCGGACCGGGAGGCGATCGGGTCGGCGCGGCAGGCGGGCGATCGGGAGCACGGGTCCGACCGGCACCGGCGCAGGGTTCCAGCAGTCCGGCGTTCCGGCGCGGACCAGCAGCGGCCTCCACCGCCCGCAGCGCCCCTCGGGCCGGGACCCGTCGTCGACGACCCGCCTGGCGCGGGCGTCGCGCGGGGCGGGGGCGGGTCGCGCGCTCACCCGGTCTTCGGCACCGCCCGCAGGAAGAAGTGCAGGTACGCGGTGTCGCCGACCGGGTAGAACACCAGCGGCAGCCACTCCTCGTGCTCGTGGGCGCGGCCGGCGAACAGGGTGTCGGTCACCGGCACGAAGTCGAGGTCCCTCGACGGGAGGAGGTCGGCCGTCTCGCCGAGCCACCGGTACCTCATGCGCAGCACGCCGTCGCGGTCGGTCAGCTCGAAGTCGAGGCCCTCGCTGCGGTAGGTGCCCAGGTGCCGGGTGAGGTCGACCTCGGGAGGGGCAGACGGCGGCGCGAAGCGCGCCACCCCCACGCCCCCGAGGTCGGCCAGCAGCTCACCGACGAGCGCCCCGTGCAGCAGGCCCGCCTCGCCGCCGTTGGTGAGCAGGGCGACGGCGACCCCCGCGCCGGGCACCACGTCCAGGTGGGCGTACTGCCCGATCGTCGCGCCGCTGTGGCCGAACACCGGTCCGCCCGGCCGGTCGAACAGCTCCCACCCGAGCCCCCAGTGGCTGGGACCGCGCCAGGGGTTGGGCACCTCGACCTCGGGGGTCGTCATCGCCGCGACGGACCCGGCGGTCAGCAGCCGCGTGCCGTCCGGCGCGAGGCCGCCGTCCAGGTGCGGGCGGGCGAACCGGACGACGTCGGCGGCGCTCGCGACGATCCCGCCCGCCGGCCCGATCGAGCGCGGCAGGCTCCACACCGGGGCGGGCACCGGCTCGGTCCCCGGCTCGCCGGTGTGCCCCATCGCGGCGCGGAACCGCAGCACCTCCTCCGGCAGCGTCACGGTGTGCGCCAGGCCCAGCGGCTCGACGACCCGCTCGCGCAGCGCGGTGTCCCACACCTGCCCGGTGACGACCTCGACGACCCGGCCGAGGATCGTGAACCCGCTGTTGCAGTAGGACATCGTCGCACCCGGCGCGTGGTTCTGCCGCAGCCCGGCGCACGCCTCCACGTACCGCGCCACGCAGTCGTCGCCCCGGCCGGTGTCGTGGAAGAAGTCGCCGTCGATCCCGCTGGTGTGGTTCAGCAGCTGCCGCACCGTCACCGACTTCGTCGCCTCGGCGTCGGCCACCGCGAACTCCGGCAGCACCGACACCACGGCCGCGTCCAGGTCCAGCCGCCCCTCCTCGACGAGCTGGAGCACCAGCGTCGCCGTGTAGACCTTGCTGATGGACCCGATCTGGAACAGCGAGTCCACCGTCGTCGCCACCCCGGTGCCCCGGTGCAGCACACCGGTCGCGAACTCGTGGACCTCCCCGTCGGCCAGCACCGCGAGCACGGCCCCCGGTACCCCGTGCTCGCGAGCCAGCCCGTCGAGCTCGGCCTGCCACCGCGCGTGGTCGAGTGCCATCGCTTCCCCCTGTCCGGATGACCACCTCCCAGGGTGCCGGCGAAGCCGGTGATCGGGTCGGGCAAATGCGGTCTTCAGGACGTCTCACCCGGTTGGCCGCCGAGCCGGGGCGACGGCGTGGTGGAGGACACGGGCACCTCGCCCCGACCGGCGAACCGGTTCGCTCCACCGAAGGAGGACGCGGCCCAGGCGTGTCGATCTCCGGGAACGGGAACCCACGGGGTGACCGATCCGCTACCAGGAGGAGACCGCATGACCGGAGCAACCGCCGCATCACCCGCCGACGAGGTCCGAAAGCTGGCCGAACTGGCCTCGGGCATCCGCGTCGGGATGCTGACCACGATCGACGAGGTCGGCAGGCTCATCAGCCGACCGATGGCTCAGCAGGAGGTCGAGTTCGACGGCGACCTGTGGTTCTTCGCCGAGCGCGACTCGCGCAAGGTCGCCCACATCGTCGCCATCCCCGAGGTGTCGGTCACGCTGACCTCGAAGGACACCTGGATCTCGATCTTCGGCACCGCCGAGCTCGTGGACGACCGGGCGAAGGCCCGCGAGCTGTGGAACGGCTGGGTCGAGGCGTGGCTGCCGCAGGGTCCCGACGACCCCAACGTCGTGCTGGTCAAGGTGACGGCGATGTCGGCCGAGTACTGGGACACCCCCGGCGGCCGGATCGCGTCGGCGCTGAGCTTCGTGAAGTCGAAGGTCAGCGGGGAGCGCTACGACGGCGGGGACCACGCGACCGTGGACCTGTGACCTGGTCAGAACACCCGCGGTGGGCCCGCGACGACGCGGACGGTGAACCCCTCGTCGTCGCGGGCCAGCGTCACGTAGCTGCACGTCTGGTAGGTCAGCCACAGCCCGAGCCCCGCCGTGGCGGTCTTCGTCGTGGGCAGCAGGCCGACCGTCGGGTCGTGCGGGCCCGGCCCCTGGTCGGTGACCGTCAGGACGACGTGGTCGCGGTCGGCCCACAGCCGGAACCGGACCGGGGGACGGCCGTGGCTGAGGCTGTTCGTCACGGCCTCGCTGGCGGCGAACACCAGGTCGTCGGACTGGTCCTCGGTGAGCGTGGTGCGCGAGGTGGCCGCGCGCACGGCGCGGCGCACGTCCACCGGCTCGGGGTCGAGCAGCACCAGCGCGGGCGGGTTCGACTCCAGCGCGTCCGGCGGCGGCGGGGGCCTGCCGGTGAGGAAGGCCGACGGCGCCTCGAACCGGACGTTCACCCGGTGGTCGCCGGCCGCCGTGAGCACGCGGGGGTGCGTCCGGGTGACGTCGGCGAGCACCGGGGCCGGGGTGGTGCGGGTGTCGTACGGGCACAGGCCCCACAGCGGGAACTCGGCGAACGCCTCGTTGACCACGGCCTCGTAGCGCGCCCACGAGTCCCACGGGACGCCGACGCCGGGGTGCGGGACGTCGCCGATCACCCGGATCTGGCGCGCGCCGCCCGCGGCGAGGTCCTCGAAGACCTCGCGGTACCGCTTGATCGCGCTGGTGGGGCGGGAGTACTGGTCGTCGGCGGGCACGTAGGTGATCCCGCCGTCGGCATCGCCGAGGGCCTCGCGCAGGAGCTTCTCGTTCGTGGTGCCGCACGCGATCAGCGTCGGCTCACCCGCCGCGACGCCGTCGAGCACGAACGGCGCCACCAGCGCCAGGAACTCCTCGTCGGAGGAGTAGAAGGCCGCCTCGTGGAAGTAGCCCTCGTGCCCGCGGGCGGCCCCGGATCTCACTAGCGCCTCCCCTTCCGCACCGACGACGTGCCGCGGGGCAGGGAGCCCGCGGTGGTCGGCTGTCACCAGTCCACCGCGCCCCGCTCCAGCCCGGCTCTACGCCGATGGCGGAGCGCGACGGGTGCGGGGCGCACCAGCGCACCATACCCGGACGCGCGCTAGGAAGGCCCCTGCCTGGTGGGGAGTCCCTCGATCGCCTCGGTCATCGACAGCACGACCGCGTCCCCGAGCATCTCGAACTCCGACTTCAGGAACGGGTCGGCCACCTTCGCGAGGCCGTGGAACACGATGTGCGCGTGGTAGGTGATCTCGGTGCCGGAGCCCGAGGGCGTCAGCGTGAGGTCGTCGGTGGAGGTCGCGGTCTTGTTCTTCCCCACGAACGTCAGCCGGTTCGGCTCCAGCCGCTCCAGCCGGTAGTCCAGCTCGGTCTCCTTGCCCTTGAACTCGGACGTGTTGTGCCACCGCGACCCCACCTGGACGGGACCGGGGTCGGTCCGGACGCAGGTGACCGTGCCGGGGTCCCACTGCTCGGCGTTGGCGAAGTCCTTGAGGTACTCCACGACCACCTCGACCGGCCTGCCGACGGTGAACCTGCGCTCGACGTTGACCACTTCGTGCTCCTCGGTGTTCGCGTGTCAGGGGGACGGGTCGAGCCGCTGGCCCGGTGCTCCCGCCGTGGTGTTGCGCTGCTTCAACTCTGCCTCGAAGACGTGCCTGGCGCCGCCCACGAGCTCGTCGCGCACCCGCCGCTCCCAGGCCAGGAACGCCGCGCGGTAGCCGTCGTCGTACTCCTCGACCAGCTGGAACGTCCACCTGCCCGGCACCACGTTGCGCCCGATCAGGTCGCGTTCCAGCTCGTCGGCGAGCGCGGCGTGACCGGCCTCGCGCAGCAGGTCCGCCGCGCGGCCCGCCTTCGCGTCGGCGCTGCCGGAGAGCTGGTGGAAGTCGAACAGGCGACCGCGCGCCCGTTCCGCCGTCTCCAGCGCCTCGGTCAGCGCGCCGACGGCCTCGACGGTCGCGTCGTCGACGCCCGCGGGCCTGCGGCCCTCCACCTGTTCGCCCATGTCCGCCAGTTACCCACGGCCCGGCGGCGCCAACCACCCGCGGCCGTCACCCTTCCGGGTGCGGCGCCCGCTCGCGGAACCCGTGCAGGAAGGCGTCGAACCCCTCCCCGTTCGGGCCCATCAGCCGCAGGGCGCGCAGGAGGTCGCGCGCACGGCGCTCGTCGGCCGGTGCCCGCGCGGTCGCGGGGTCGGGCACCGGTCTCGGGAGTCGGGTCACTTCGGCTCGCGGCGCGGCAGGGGCTGGGTGGCCGGGCCTTCGAGCACCGCGCCGTCCACGTCGAACCGCGAGCCGTGGCACGGGCAGTCCCAGGTCGTCTCGGCGGCGTTGAACGCCACCAGGCACCCGAGGTGCGTGCACCGCAGGGAGACGCCGTGCAGCCGCCCGGCCCGGTCGCGGTAGACGCCCGTCTTGCCGAGCCCGTCGCGCACCACGTGGGCCTGCCCAGGGGGCAGGTCCTCGCTGCTGGTCGCGTCGGCGGGCGTGATCCGCGCGCCCACCAGGTCGAGCCCGGTGGAGGCGTTCATCTTCAGCAGGTCGGGCAGCGACGTGAGCGACACCCGGTGCGGGGTGAACACCGCGGCCCACGGGTTGGGGGTGCCCGCCACGGCGTCCGCCAGGATCGTGGCGGCGAACGTGGCCGTGGCCAGGCCCCACTTCATGAACCCGGTCGCCACCAGCAGCCGGTCCGAGCCGGGCAGGTAGGGACCGATCATCGGCAGGTGGTCGTAGGACGTGGGGTCCTGGGCCGACCACCGGTGGGTGATCCGCTCGACGTCCCAGTGCTCGCGGGCGAACGCCTCCAGCTCCTCGTACGGCGCCCCGGCCGGGTCGCCCGTCGCGTGCCCCTGACCGCACACGATCAGCAGCCCGTCGTAGGAGCTGAGCGACCAGGACGGGGAGCCCGCGCTGATCGCGAGCCCGGTGGGCGGCTCGCCGGACGCCAGCGACGCCGCGACGCAGTAGGAGCGGGTCGTCTCCAGGCGGGCGAAGTAGAGGCCGCGGTCGAAGACCGGGTAGTGGGTGGCGACCACGACCCGCCCGGCCGACACCGTGCCCTCGGCGGTGTGCACGCGGCACGGGGCTCCGTCGTGCAGCCGCTCGACGCGGCTGTGCTCGAACACCACCGAGCCGTCGCCGTCCACCGCGTCGGCGAGGCCGAGCAGGTAGCGCAGCGGGTGCAGTGCGACCTGGTCGTCCAGCCGCACGGCCGCGTGCACGTCGAACGGCACGTCCAGCCGGTCGTCGGCCGAGACCGGCAGGCCCGCGGCGCGCGTGGCGGCCAGCTCGGCCTCGACGGCCTCGACCTCGTCCGGGGAGTAGGCGTAGGTGAACGCGGGCGCGTGCCGCAGCCCGCAGTCGATGCCCTCCTCGCGCACCAGCCGGGTCAGCAGCGACACCCCGGCCTGGCTGGCGTCGGCGTACGCCTTGGCCGTCTCCGCGCCGTGCCGGGACGTGATCGTCGAGTACACGGTGGACTGGAGGGCCGTCACCTTGGCGGTGTTGTTGCCGGACGCCCCCGAGCCGATCCGGTCCGCCTCGACCACCGCGACCGAGAGCCCCTGGCGCTTGAGCAGCAGGGCGGTCGTCAGCCCCGCGATGCCGCCTCCCACCACGGCCACGTCGCAGACGTGCTCACCGCGCAGGGTCGGCCGCTCGGGGGCGGAGGTCGACCGGAGCCAGAGGGAGTGCTGTGCCGAAGTGGTGTCCACGGGGCGCGGGTACCCGCGATCGGCCGCGGCGACTCCTGGTGTTTGGCGCCGGGGGCACGGGGCACCCCGCCGGCATGGGTACTGACGACAAGATCGACGCCAAGACCGACGAGCTCAAGGGCAAGGCCAAGGAGACCGTGGGCCGTGCCACCGACGACGAGGAGCTGGAGGCCGAGGGTCACGGTGACCAGGCCAAGGGCAACCTCAAGCAGGCGGGCGAGAAGATCAAGGACGTCTTCAAGGACTGATCCCGCCTCCGACCAGAAGGCCCGCGCCCGCAGGGAGCGCGGGCCTTCGGCCTGTCCGGCCGCCACCGCGGCGAAACCGGCCGGTTCACCCGTTCGGGGAAGGACAGGGGGCTCTCCTCGGCCGTGCCCGCCCTGGTGGCGAACACCGGTGAGCGGCACCCGGTGGATGCGTGCGCACCCGCGGACCGCACCCTGGCCGGCCACCGTCGCGGTGGCCGCGAGCGCCCGCACGCCCGCGGCACCGGTGGCCCCCACCCGGCCCTGCCCCGCCGCGTCGGCCGCGGCGCAGGCCCTCGACCGGCTCAGGCACGCCCCGCGGGGGCGTCGAGGCTGTCGAGCGGGCGGACGGGGTACCGCACCAGCGCCGAGGTCGCGGAGCTGGCGGACGCGCGCCCGGACGTCGTGGAGCGGGCCGAGCCGCCGCACCGGACGACGGCTGGCCTGGACGCGGTCGGCGTGGGGATCACCCACGACGTGACCGCGTCCGACGGCAAACCCGTGCTGCTGGTCGCGGGCGCGCACCACGCGGGCGAGTGGGTGGTGGTGGAGTTCGCCACGGACCCCGTCCAGCGGGACGGGCGCGACCCGCGGATCACCGCCCCGCTGGGCCGGGTGCGGATCGTCGTGGTGCCGGTGGTCAACCCGGACGGGTTCCAGCTCTCCCGCGCGGGCACCGTGCCGGACGAGCGCCGCGACCGCCGGGTCGCGCACCCGGCGGCGCGGTGGTGCGCCACGAGCCCGAGGTCGACCTCGCGGAGCGCGCCGAACGCTGGGCCGGTTGGCCCCTCGCACCGCGGGCGCTCCCGTTCACCGGCGAAGTACACACGGCGTGGAATCGACCGGTAACGATTGGAGGTGCCCCGGAGTGCGCGTCGTAACAATGGCCATCGGCGACTCGATGGCACAATCGGGACGTCCGATCACGACGACACGAGGGATATCGTTCTCGCCGCAGGCCACAGGTGAATCATGATTTCGCACGCTCTTCGCCCGGAGGTCCGATGACCGCCCCGTCCACGTCGCTGATGACCGAGTTGCGAGCGCTGTGCCGTGGCCAGGGAGTGCAGGCGCCCGGAATCGACCGGCAGGTCGGGCCCGCGCTGCGCGAGGTGTGCGGCATCGTGGCGGCCGACGGCCCGGAGTCGGTCCGCGTCAAGCTGGGTCGCTGGGTCACCGGCATCACCGACCAGTTCCCGGCCGAACTGCGGCTCGCCGTGCTCGCACCCCTCGGGCTGCACGAGGGCGCGCAGTCGCGGTTCCTGTCCGACCGCGTCGACTTCCTCGCCAAGCTCCAGGACCGCGGCCCCCGCACCATCCGCCGCCGCATCGACGCGGGCCTGACCCGGCTCGTCGAGGCCGCCGCGGAGCGGGTCGTCCCGGCCGAGGCGCCCGACCCGGACAGCGGCTGGCGCCTGGTCGAGTTCGACGCCCTGCTGCGGCTGGACGGCGAGACGCCCACGTGCACCGAGCGCCGCACGATCCGCGCCGACCGCGACGGCGTGGACGAGGTCACCTGGTCCATCACCCTGCCCAAGGCCGCCGACGGCGTGCCCGACCTGGACGTGCAGGTCCTGCACGGGGTCGAGCTGATCTCGTCGGAGAAACCGGCGCCGCGGCGGTTCCTGCTGCGCCTGCGCCTGCCCCGCCCCCTCCAGGCGGGCGACGCGCACCAGTACTCGCTGGAGGTGCGGGTGCCGAGGGGCCAGCCGATGCGCCCCCTCTACGTGTTCTGGCCGGAGCGCGGCTGCGACCACTTCCGGCTCGTCGCGCGGTTCCCCGTCGACACCCCGCCCGCGGCGCTGTGGCGGGTCGACGGGGCGTTCCACCGCGACGTCGACGACCTCGCCGAGGGCAGC
>NZ_DBNGPQ010000005.1:0-16025 GCF_057122925.1 Umezawaea sp.
TCCCGTCGACGGCGGGAGTCTCGCGGGCGGTCCTGTGGTGCGAGGCGTTGGACTTCGTGCCGCTCACCGGGTGCCGCGGGTGGTGTGTCCTGTCGCTGCGCGGGAGTTTCGCGGGCGGGGCCGGTGGTGCGGGGCGTTGGACTTCGTGCCGCTCACCGGGTGCTGCGGGTGGTGTGTCCTGTTGCTGGGCGGGAGTTTCGCGGGCGGGGCCGGTGGTGCGGGGCGTCCTACTCCGCGCCGCTCACCGGGTGCCGCGGGTGCCGTGCCCCGTCGGCGGGCGGGAACCTCACCGGCGGGTCCAGCGGTGCCACCAGCGGACCGGGGGCGGGGGCGGTGGTGGCACCGGGACCGCGGCGGGGGTCGGGCGGCGGGTCTCCTCCTGCCAGCGCTCCACCGTCCGGTCCGCGTTCACCGGAGCCAGCGGCACCCGCGGCCCGTCACCGAAGCGCAGCCAGTCCACGATCCGGTGGTTCAGGTCGGCCACCAACTCGCGCACCTCCGCCTCGGTCCTCAGACCGCGCACGGTGCCGGGCAGCGCCTCCACCTCCTTGCGCAGCAGCAGCGGGGTGGGGAGCAGGACGTCGCTCGGCAGGCCTTCCCGCCGCAGGTAGTCCTTGAGCCACCACTGCTCCTCGACGGGCCCCTGGACACCCGGCAGCGGTTTGCCCGCGCCGGGCAGGTCGTCGAACTCGCCCCGGTCGGTGGCTTCGCGGATCTGCCGGTCGACCCACGACTCGAAGGTCACGTCGGCGGGCTTTCGCTCGGTCACCCCTCCGATTGTGCCTGAACCGCCGTGAACGGTCCCGGAGCCGCGACCTCCCGACCAGTGTGTTCGCCGCCGAACCGGCGGGTCGAGCCGAACGGTTACCCTCCTCCGGTGACGGAAACGGATACCCCAGCCCCCACCGAGTCCCGACGGCTTGCGGTCGTGCTGAGCATCGCGGTGGCCGTGCTCGTGCTCGACCAGGCGTCGAAGTACTGGGCCGAATCCGCCCTCACCGGCAAGGCGCCGATCCCGCTGCTCGGCGAGTTCCTCCAGCTCCGCCTGCTCTACAACCCCGGAGCCGCGTTCTCCATCGGCAGCGGCTCGACCTGGGTCTTCACGATCCTCGCCGCCGTCGCCGTGGTGGTCCTCGCCCGCCTGGCCACCCAGCCCCAGCCGCGGCTGCGGGCCGTCGCGCTCGCGCTGCTGCTGGGCGGCGCGTTCACCCACCTGCTCGACCGCCTGTTCCGCGACCCCGGCTTCGCCCGCGGCCACGTCGTCGACTTCATCGACTACAACGGCTGGTTCGTCGGCAACATCGCCGACATCGCGCTCTTCTGCGGCGCGGTCCTCTTCGTCGTCCTCACGTTCCTGCACGACCGCGCGACCGCGGAGAGGTGACCGGGCGCGCGGAGCCGGTGCAGGGGGCTCCGCGCGCCCGGTCGTCCTCACCGGTCTAGCTGAACGGGTCGAGCGTGAGGTAGGCCTGCGCCGGGTTGCCGTCGTGGACGAGCGACTCGTGCGCGCCGACGTCGTCGAAGGCGAAGCCGTACGCCTTGCCGTCGACCATCTGGGCGTGGATCTTCTTGGAGTACTGGTTGGTCACGCCGTCCTGGTAGAAGCCCGAGTTGTTCGCGTCGGGCTGGTTGGGGTTGGACAGCAGCGTCGAGCGGTTGTACCCGGCGCACAGGGTGCGCGAGATCGGGCCGCGCACCTGGTCGTTCGGGGCGTCCAGGAGCTTGTAGCACCCGAAGATGCTGTCCGAGT
Organism: Umezawaea sp.; assembly: GCF_057122925.1. Taxonomy (NCBI): domain Bacteria; kingdom Bacillati; phylum Actinomycetota; class Actinomycetes; order Pseudonocardiales; family Pseudonocardiaceae; genus Umezawaea; species Umezawaea sp. The sequence continues at coordinate 1,751 of NZ_DBNGPQ010000005.1, forward strand.
CGGGCTTCTGGAACGACGTGACGACCTGGCCGGCGCTGTTGGTGAAGTTCATGGTGTTGCCCGAGACCCGGCCGAAGTACTTGAGGTTCGGCTGGTTGCCGAACGGCGTGACGGTGAGCGTGGAGGACGAGTACTTCGTCCACACCCGGTTCACGTAGTCGCTCAGCACGTTGGCGGGCAGCGCGCCCGCCTCGATGCCGTGGCCGGGGGCCAGCGCGCGGACGATCGTGCCGTCCGACCGGGTCCGGATCAGGTTCGCCCAGCCGCCGGGCTGGTTGCGCAGGGAGTTGAAGAAGGCGGTGTAGCCGCCGGGCTTCAACTTGCCGGTGGTCCTGGTCGCGCCGCTCGCGGGCCGCACGCCGACGTTGTAGGGCGCCGAGACGAAGTCGACCTGGGTGCTGTTCAGCCAGATGCCCGAGTCGTTCAGGGTGTACTCGGACCAGTTGAACAGGATGTTCGCGTTCGGGTCGGACGGGTTCTGCACGGCGGGCTGCACGAGGCCGCCCGTGGTCAGCTTGAAGACCAGCTTCTGGCCGTAGGAGAAGTAGACCCGGCCGGAGAACTTCGGCATCCGGATCGTCTTCGACTGCCCCTGCGCGGGCCCCGCGATCGACGCGTCCGGCGCGGCGGTCGGCGGGTTGCCCCCGGCGGGCCACGGGTGGAACCCGCCGTTCGCGTCCGCCCAGCCCTGGCGCCCGGTCGAGAGCTCCGTGCCCAGGTTGTAGATGTAGACCGCGTCGCCGCGACCCGAGTTGTTGGTGATCGTGAGCGGGATGGTGGCGGGAACGGCCTCGGCCGCGGTCGCCAGGGCGGTCATTCCGGACGCGGCGGTTGCCACGGCCGCTACCAGCGAGAACACCTTGCGTTTGACGTGCACCGGCTGTCTCCTCCTCAGGATGGAGTTGTGAGAGCGCTCTCACAGAGTTGCGCGGCAACCGGTGTCGTGTCAACGGCTGATCACGCCGACAAAGCGGACAGGTTTCCCGGATGAGCGGTTGTTGCTTAACCGATAACGGCGATAGCATGTTAATCGGCACCGATGAGGAGGTGGCCCGTGCTCGCCGTGCTGCTGTTGGGAGCCTCGTTGCTCACACCGGTCGCGAACGCTCCGGTCGACCACCACGAGTGGCGCTCCGCGGCCTTCGCGCAGGGCGTCTCCGAAGGGGTGCGCCCCGCGTCGGGCGGCCTGGTCGTCGACCGGCCGATCGGTCGCGAGGCGGGCTACGACTACGCCCGGTGGACGTCGCCGGTCCACCCCACGCGCTTCGGCGCGACGCAGATCGTCCCGTCCTGGAACGCCGACACCCCGGCGGGGACGTGGATCCGGGTCGACCTCCGCGGCCCGGGGACCGACTGGTACGTCATGGGGCGCTGGGCCTACGGCGACTCCGACATCGAGCGCACGTCCGTGCCGGGGCAGTCCGACGAGCACGGGTACGTCGACGTCGACACGTTCCAGGCGGCCGAGGGCCACGCCCAGCGCGAGTTCCAGCTCCGCGTCACGCTCTACCGCAAGGCGGGCACCCCGGTGACGCCGACGCTGTCGATGGTCGGCGCGATGGCGTCGGCCGTCCCCGACAGGTTCACCGTGCCCACCAGCGCGCCCGGCCCGGCCCGCGGCGTCGAGCTGCGCGTGCCGCGGTACTCGCAGAACCTGCACGCGGGCGGCGAGGCCTGGTGCAGCCCCACGTCCACGGCGATGGTGGTCGAGTACTGGGGCCGGGGGCCGAAGCCGGAGGAGCTGGACCCGAACCTGCCCGACCCCCGCGTCGAGCACGCCGCGGAGCACACCTACGACCTCGACTACGACGGCGCCGGGAACTGGCCGTTCAACACCGCGTACGCCGCGAGCTTCGGCCTGCGCGGCCACGTCACGCGGCTGCGGTCGCTCACCGAGCTGGAGCGGTACGTCGCCCGCGGCGTCCCGGTGATCACGTCCCAGTCGTTCCGCGAGGACGAGCTGGACGGCGCGGGCTACGGCACCGCGGGCCACATCATGGTCGTCATCGGCTTCACGAGGGCGGGCGACGTGATCGCCAACGACCCGGCGTCGAGTTCGAACGAGGCCGTGCGCCGCGTCTACCCGCGCGCCCAGTTCGAGACGATCTGGTTGCGCACCAAGCGCTACGCCGCCGACGGCTCGGTGGCGGGCGGGTCCGGCGGCATCGTGTACATCATCGAACCCGCTCGCTGAGCACCGTCCGGCGCGGGCGACCCCTCAGGTCGCCGCAGGCGGTCGGCCCGTGGCGTCGAGGTACTGCTTCGCCAGCCGCTTCGGCGCCCGCACCAGCCACGACTCGACGACCAGCTCCTCCAGTTCCGCCGAGCCGATCTCGTCGAGCCTGACCAGGACCATCGCGTAGCCGTCGAAGTGGGACGTGGTGAAGTAGACGTCCGGCGCGTCGGCCAGCAGCGCCTCCTTCACGCCCGGGTCCGCCACCCGTGCGCCCAGCACCGGCCCGGACGGCGCGTCCGCTCCCAGTTCCAGCAGGTCGGCCTTGCGCAACGGGCGCTCGCAGACGAACCCCTTGCCCTTCACCCGCCAGTCGCGCGGCGACCGCTCCTCCGCCTCCGGCAGCGCCATCGCGATCCGGTGTACCTCGTCCCAGGTGGCCACGTCAGCACTGTAGGACGCGGCGGGCGTTCCGGCCCCGCGAACGGGAACCCCGTCCGCGGGGTCATCCGGTGGCAACGCGCGGCGCGTAGCCTGCACGTCCTCGGCGAGGAGGCGCTCATGCCAGGTCGGAAGCACCCGTCCGTGCTGATCACGCGGTTGGTCAGCGAGCGCCCCGGCAGCTCGCAGGCCGCGATCCTGGCCGAGCTGCGCCGCTGCCTGCTCGACGGCGGCGTCCCGCCCGGCACGCCGATCCCGCTGGACGAGGTCGCGGCGGTGTTCGGCGTCAGCCGCATCCCCGTGCGCGAGTCGCTGAAGACGCTGATCGGCGAGGGGCTGGTGGAGCACCGGCCCAACCTCGGCTACACGGTCGCCAAGCTGACGGCCCGCGAACTGCACGAGCTGTACCTCGTGCGCGGGGTGCTGGAGGCGGCGGCGCTGAGCGCGGCGGTCGCCGCCGCGACCGCGCGGGACGACGACACCGCGCGGGCGGCGCACCGGAACCTGGAGGAGGCGGTGCGGGCCGGGGACGTCCAGGCCTACCACCGCGAGAGCCGCAGCTTCCACCTCGCGCTGGTCGCCCCCTGCGGGATGCTCCGGCTGCTCGGCATGTTCGAGGCCGCCTGGAACGTCACCGAGCCGTTGCGCCCCATGGCGCACGTGCCGGAGGCGGAACGCGCCCAGCTCCACAGCGACCACGACGCCATGCTCGCCGCGTTCGTGGCGCGGGACGGGAAGGCGCTCCTGGACGCCGCGCAGGCCCACCACCGGCGGCTCCAGTCCTCGCTGGAGCTGCTGCCGAGGCACACCGGGCTGTTCGCCGAACCGGACTAGGACGGCCGGAACCCCTGCCGTGGCAGAATATATGTTTCGCGTGATGGTTGCGTAACATCGCGCTCCTAGTTTTACCTGGCGTAGCCGTGATGGACTGGCGAGCCGGGAGTGATCATGACCGAGATCGTGCCGCACGCGGAGGAACTCCTCCCACCCGACCCCGGCGGCGACGCCAGTTCCGTGACCGGGGTCGTGAAGCCGAGCTACGACCCGCGCCTGGCGAACGAGGACCTGGTCCCGCTGGAGAAGCAGACCTGGGGCTCCTACAACATCTTCGCCTTCTGGATGTCCGATGTGCACAGCGTCGGCGGCTACATCACGGCGGGCAGCCTGTTCATGCTCGGCCTGAACAGCTGGCAGGTGCTGGTGTCCCTGCTGATCGGCATCGGCATCGTCCACTTCTTCTGCAACCTGGTCGCGAAGCCGAGCCAGGTCACCGGCGTCCCGTACCCGGTCATCTGCCGCAGCGTGTTCGGCGTGCGCGGCGCGAACATCCCCGCCGTCATCCGCGGCCTGATCGCCGTCGCCTGGTACGGCATCCAGACCTACCTGGCCTCCGCCGCGCTGGAGGTGGCGCTGCTCAAGCTGTTCCCCGGCCTCATGCCCTACGCGAACGTGCAGGAGTACGGCCTGCTCGGCCTGCCGCTGCTCGGCTGGGCCTGCTTCACCGTGCTGTGGATCCTCCAGGCGGCGGTGTTCTGGACCGGCATGGAGAGCATCCGCAAGTTCATCGACTTCTGCGGTCCGGCCGTCTACGTCGTCATGTTCCTGCTCACCGGCTACCTGCTGCACCGGGCGGGCTGGGACTCGATCGACCTGAACCTCGGCGAGGTCCAGCACACCGGGATGCAGGCCGTGCCGGTCATGCTCGGCGCCATCGCCCTGGTCGTCTCCTACTTCTCCGGCCCCATGCTGAACTTCGGCGACTTCTCCCGCTACGGCAGGACGTTCGCCGCCGTCAAGCGCGGCAACTTCCTCGGCCTCCCGGTGAACTTCCTGGTGTTCTCCATCCTCGTGGTGGTCACCGCGTCGCTGACGGTCCCGGTCTTCGGCGAGCTGATCATCGACCCGGTCCAGACGGTCGCCAGGATCGACAGCACGCTCGCCATCGTCCTGGGCGCGCTCACCTTCACCATCGCCACGATCGGCATCAACATCGTCGCGAACTTCATCTCCCCGGCGTTCGACTTCTCCAACGTCAGCCCCCAGAGGATCTCCTGGCGGGCGGGCGGCATGATCGCCGCGGTCGGCTCCGTGCTGATCACCCCGTGGAACCTCTACAACAGCCCCGACGTCATCCACTACACCCTGGAGACGCTGGGCGCGTTCATCGGCCCGCTGTTCGGCGTCCTGATCGCCGACTACTACCTGGTGCGCAGGCAGGAGGTGGACGTGGACGACCTGTTCACCATGTCCACCGCCGGCAGCTACTGGTACAGCAAGGGGTTCAACCCGCCCGCGGTCGTCGCGACGGTGGTCGGCGCGGCCGTCGCCATGGTCCCGGTCCTGTGGACCACCGGCCCCGGCATGAAGGGCGCGGCCCCGTACACCTGGTTCATCGGCATGGCCCTCGGCTTCGCCGTCCACGCCGTCCTCTCGCGCAGGCGGTGACCGTGCGCATCAAGGTCGTCAACCCCAACACCAGCGCCGCGATGACCCGCGGCATCCACGGCGCGGCACTGGCGGTGGCCGCGCCGGGCACGACGATCGAGTCGACCAGCCCGGCGATGGGCCCGGCCTCGATCGAGAGCCACTACGACGAGGCCCTCAGCGTTCCGGGCGTCCTCGCCGAGGTGGCCGAGGGCGAACGGTCCGGAGTGGACGGTTACGTCCTGGCCTGCTTCGGCGACCCCGGCCTGGACGCGGCGCGGGAACTGGCCGCGGGCCCGGTCGTGGGCATCGCGGAGGCCGCCATGCGCACGGCCACCTACCTCGGGCGCACCTTCACCGTGGTGACCACCCTGGCGAGGACCCGCGGCCGGGCCTGGGACCTGGTGGAGCGCTACGGCGTCACCAAGTTCTGCGCGGGCGTGCACGACGTCGACATCCCGGTGCTGGAGCTGGACCAGGACCCGGACACCCTGGAGAAGCTCACCGAGGCCTGCGCGTCCGCGCTGGCACGGGACGGGGCGGACGCCGTCGTGCTCGGCTGCGCGGGCATGGCGGACCTCTGCGCGGACCTCACCAAGGCGCTGGGCGCACCCGTCGTCGACGGGGTCAGGGCCGCGACGCTCCAGGTCCAGTCCCTGGTCGCCATGGCCCTGACCACCAACAAGCACGGCGAGTACGCCGCACCGCTGCCGAAGGCCTACTCCGGGCTGCTGCACCCCTTCACCACGTCACCCGGCTGATCCCGGCCGCACCACGACGGACACCACGCGGGCCTGCCCGCGCTTCCACGAGGTGCTCACCGCCACGTACCGCGCGGACGCGCCGACCACCGCGGTCGCCCTGCGACCCCGCCCGAGAGCCGCGGCGGGGTCGTAGGCGCGTCCGTCCACGCTCGTCGCCACAGTCGCCGCGGGCACCGCCCCGGCGGTCCAGGTCACCACGACCTCCCCGACCGCGGCCACGGCACCGAGGTCCACCACCACCCGCCCACCGGGGCCGGGCGTCCACGACGTCCGCGGGTCGTCGTCGACCGCCGCGCCGGGATCGGACATCCCGGCGGGCAGGGGAGCGGACGGGAACGTCACCCGACCCGCGGCCAGGTCCGCCAGCGGGTACGGCCGCCCGCTGGGGAACACGACCTCGACACCGGGCACCACCGGCAGCTCCACGCCGCCGGTCTGCGCGACCAGCAGCATCGCCGCGGGCCCGGTCACCCGCACCCGCTGCCCGTCGAGCACCGCCACGGTGACCCCCGCCGGCACGGCCCCGCCCCCGATCCGCCGCACCGTGAACCGGGGCGCCTCGACCCGAGCCGACCCGGCCTCCAGCACCACGTCGTGGTCCGTGCCGACCGCGGTGGTGCGCTGAACCCCCTGGTACACCTTGACCGCCGTGCGCGACTGCCGCACCGACACCACCCCGGTCACCCGCCGCGCGCCGAGGTTGAACAGGCTCAGGTACCCGTCGGCCGCGCTCGCCCGCACCCCGTCCGGGCACACCGGCGCTCCGGCGCCCGCGATGGCCGCGAGGTCCCGGTCGGCCCCGACGTACCCCTCCACCAGGAACCCGGCGGCGGGCCCGTCGGACAGCGTCACGGTCCCGCCCCGCACCGCGATCGGGGCCGGGGAACCGTGCACGACGAACCCGGCCCGCCCGTCCACGTCCAGCCACTTCCCGGTGCTGCGCAGGTCGTCGCGCGGATAGGTGGCCACCACGTCCCACACCACCCCGTCGGCGGAGGTCTCGACCCGGTACGCCTGCCCGGCGGCGGCCTCCCAGTGCAGCCGCACCCGGTCCACCGGCACCGCGGCCCCGAGGTCCACCGCGAACCAGCTGTCGGACCGGGGCCGGTCCGCCCGCGAGACCGCCCACCGCGTGCCCGCGTCCCCGTCCACCGCGAACCCCGGCTCGCGCCCGGTGTCCGACGAGGAGGCCGACGCCGCGCGCCCGCGGGCCAGGTCCGCGCCACCGCCGTCCCCCACCTCGAAGGAGTAGAGCGAATAGCCGTACACCGGGTGCGGCACCACCCCGACCATCCGCACGTGCCGCGCGGACGTCCGCGCGAACACCAGGTCGTCGCGGCGACCGACGCCCTCGGCGGCGCGCACGGTCGCACTGCCCTCGGCCGCGGTGAACACCCGGTCGCCGTCCAGACCGGGCACGCCCGGCATCGCCAGGTTGTGCACCGACACGCGGCCCTCGCCCTCGGCGACCCCGGAGGTCGCGTAGACGACCGTCCCGGTGGGCAGCGTCGCCATGCCCGCCCGTCCGCTGTCGAACGTCAACACGCTCGCGGTCGCGTCGAACCCGTCCCGGACCCCGGTGTAGGCCCTGGCGAACCGCTCCCGCACCGCCAGCGCGGTGGACGGCAGGAACATCGGCGTGGTCCCGCTGATCACGAACAGCCAGTCGTCGTGCGAGGGCTGCCAGGCGAACTTCACCAGCCCGGCCTTGCTCACCGTCCCGGCCCAGGCCCGTTCCGACTGCTGCGCCAGCAACCCCGGCCCGGCACCGAAGTCCGTCGCCCCGGCGGCGAACCGGAACAGCTCCGCCGACCCCACCGGCACCGGTCGCGGGCGCAACTCGTGCAGCAGGTAGGAGATGGCGATCTCCGCGCGCGCCTCGGGCTCGTACTTCGGCTCACCGGAGAACTTCGCCATCCGGTCCGCGGGCGGGTACGCCTGGTACGCCTCCAACCGCGCCGCCAGGTCCGCCTCGGCCCGCGCCGCGTACCGGTCGCCCAGCACCTGCGCCCGGAACGCCAGCGGGATGACGTCCCGCCCGTACAGGTGTTCCCGGTCGCGCACCATCGGCATCAGCGGCTCGCCCGCGTCGCTCATCGTGCCCAGGATCGTGCGCCACAGCCGTTCCCCGTTCGGCTGGGCGGTGATCACCTCGGGCAGCGGCCGTCCGGCGAGCAGGAAGTGGACGGCGTTGCGCGCCGACGTCCGCCACAGCTCCTCCTGGTAGTGCGGCCCGAACGACCCGTGGTTCTCCACCACGTACGTGTCGTGCAGGTTCGTCGCGGTGTTCGCGCTCACCGCCACCCCGTCGACCAGCGCGGGGTTCGCGAGGTCGGCCGCGGGCAGGCCCGCCATGTTCCGGCTCCACCGCCCGAACGCCGCCCGCCACGCCTCCGGCACGGTCGCCGCCCACGCCAGCCCCGGAGCGAGGGACTGCGCGTAGACGCCCATCTCCTCCAGCTTGGTGTCGCCCCGGTACCCGCCCGCCGGTCCGTTCGGCGTCCAGTCTCCGGACCGCGGGTCGTCGCCGGACCCGAGCGACGTCGTGTACTCGGCCTGGGCCCGTGCGATGGTGTCCACGGCCTCACGGGTGGCGGCGTCCAGGTCGTCCCACAGCAACCGCGCCGCCAGCACGAAGTACGACTGGAACGTCGTGTCCCAGAACAGGGTCTTGCCCCACTCGGTGCCGCCGACGAGCGCGTTCGACGCCGCGAAGTGCCGGATCGTCGCCACCGTCCGCGCCCGCAGCACGTCCCGTTCGACACCGGCGGTCCCCGCGTCGTAGGCGCCCCTGGTCACCAGGACCGCGTTGCCCAGCACCACCGCGAACCCGAAGTCCGTCCGCCGGTAGTGCCCGGCGGTGGCGTCGAACTGCGTCTCCGACCACCGCGTGTGCCGCAGCAGCACCCGGTAGTAGGTGTCCGCCACCGGATCGGCTGCCGCGGGCGCGGCCCCCGCCCCGGACCCGTCCCACGCGGTGATCACGGCGCTCGCCCCGATCAGCCCCAGCAACCGCCGACGGTTGAGCAGGAATTCGCCCACACCAGCCCCCGCTCGTTGACAACGTTGTCGCCTGTTCGTGCGGCCATGGAACCACGCGACACCGTTCGCACAGGAGCTTTCTGTCCTGAACCGGTCAGGCCTTGCTCCTGATGGCGGCACCCACGCTGGTCTGCCAGGATGCTGTCCAATCGCGACGAAGGAGCGGGCAATGGCCTCTCGCCTCAACCCCTACATCAGCTTCGAGGACGACGCGCGCGAAGCGATGGAGTTCTACCGGACCGTCTTCGGCGGCACCCTCGTGCTCAACACCTTCGGCGAGTTCGGCGGCGCCGAGGACGAGGCGTTCGCCGACAAGATCATGCACGGGATGCTGGAGACCGAGAACGGCTTCACCCTGATGGCCGCCGACACCCCGCCGGGCATGGACCACAACCCCGGCACCACCATCACCGTGAGCCTCAGCGGCGACGACGCGGACGACCTGCGCGGGTACTGGGAGAAGCTGTCCGAGGGCGGCCTGGTCACCGTTCCGCTGGAGAAGCAGATGTGGGGCGACGAGTTCGGCGCCTGCGTCGACCGCTTCGGCATCCCGTGGATGGTCAACATCACCGGGGGCTGACCGGCTCGCCGATCACCCGTCGGACGACGTCGAGCCGGGGTGCGGCCGACGCGGCTCCGGCCGCCCGCGCCACCACCTGCGCGCGGTCGCCCGATCGTGTGGAACGTCCAGCGCGCGCCGTCCCCGTAGCGGAGCACCGCGTCGTCCAGCGGATCCGGCAGCCAGGTGGCCGGTCGTGGGGGAGGGGTCGGCTGGGGTGCGGGTGGCCGGGTCGTCCGTCACTCACCGCCGTCGTCGGACAGATCGTCGTCCGCGTCCACCGCCGGGGTGCGTTCCCGCCCGCCGCACCTCGTCGGCCGGGTTCACCAGCGCCGAAGTCCGCGACCGCCAGGTGAGGGTGCTGCTCGCCCGATGCGCCGCACGGGCCGCAATCGCCCGGTGAAGGTCATCGGCCTGCGGGAGTTCCGCGACCACGTCGCAGCCGTCGTGGACGAGGTGGGGGCGGGCGAGACGTACCGCGTGACGCGCAACGGCGTTGAGGTCGCCGAACTCCGCTCCCCTCCTCGCCGCGGGCTGACCGCCGAGGAGCTCGTCGAACGGCACGGGAACCTGCCGGGGGGTGGCGTCGCGGAGCCTTCCGGCCGGCTCACGGGATTCCACGCGCCGCGGCGGGGACGCCCAGCCGCGCGGTTCCGCCTACGCGCCGGGTCGCCGCCGCCAACCGCGATCGGGGCCGCCCGAAGAACCACAGGCAGCCCCGATCGGGTGGAGATCACCAGCCGCGCTCGCGCCACTCCCCGAGCTTCGGACGCTCAGCACCCAGCGTCGAATCGTCACCGTGGCCGGGGTAGAACCACGTGTCGTCCGGCAGCTCCCCGAACACCCGCGTCTCCAGGTCGTCCATCAGCGACCCGAACTTCTCCGGGTCCGCCGTCTTCCCCGGCCCACCGGGGAACAGCGAGTCCCCGGTGAACAGGTGCCCGTGACCGGCCGGGTCGCGGTACAGCAGCGCGATGGAGCCCGGCGTGTGACCGCGCAGGTGGATCACGGTCAGCGGTACCTCGCCCACCAGCACCGTGTCGCCGTGCTCGACGAGCTGGTCCGGCGGTACCGGCAGGGGGTCCGCGTCGAGGGCGTGGGCGACGGTGTTCGCGCCGTTCGCGCCCGCCACCGCGCCCAGCGCCTGCCAGTGGTCGGCGTGCTGGTGGGTGGTGACGATCGTCTTGAGCCTCGGCCGGTCCTGCGAGTGCCCGACCAGGTCGGACAGGCGTTCGGGGTCGTTGGCCGCGTCGACCAGCAGGGCCTCGCCGGTCGCCCGGCAGACCAGCAGGTAGGCGTTGTTGTCCATCGGGCCCACGGAGAGCTTCGTGATGGTCAGCGCGTCCAGGGTCCGGCGTGCGGCGGGGCCGCCGGGGTCGACGTGCCCGGTGTAGTCCTCTTGTACGTCCACAATGGCCGACCGTAGTCGCTCGGCCACGGAAACGCGTACTCCTTCAGGGTCCCTACAGGTTGACCCATTAGGCTCAACGAAGATCGTTTCCGCACCCTCCGGACAGGTCCTCCCCCTCGTGTCGAACTCCTCACGCGCCTCCGCAAGGCAGATCAACTGGGACGTCTTGCGCGTGCTCGCCGTGTTCTCGGTCCTGTTGCAGCACGCCACGCACGCGGGCCCGCACGTGCACCCCGAGGTGGGCGCTCCGCCGTTCACCTTCCCCCTGGAGATGGGGGCCAGCGGGCTGGTCGTGATGTCGGCCTACTTCGCCTGCGCGTCGCTGGCGAAGGGCGAACCCGTGCGGTTCCTCCGCAACCGGTTGGCGCGCCTCCTCCCCGCCTACCTGGTGGTGGCGGTCGTCACGTTCTCCGTGCTGCGCTGGCTCGCGCCCACCGGCTGGAGCGGCCTCACGGTCGGCGACCTGGTGCTGAACGTGCTCATGCTCCAGAACTGGGTGCCCGGCGCGGCGCTCGTCGACTACTCGTACTGGACGCTGCCCGTGCAGATCACCGGCTTCGTCGCGGGTGCCGTGCTGTTCTCCAGGGTGCGCGGGCGGTGGCTGCGGGGTCTGCTGTGGACACTCGTGCTCGGACCGCTGGTCATGCGGGTCTGGACGAACGACCCCGGTGTCGTGCGCACGGTCTACGACGGGCTGGGCGTGCACCGCGCGCAGCTGTTCACCATCGGCGTCGCCGTCTGGCTGTGGTCGAAGAACAGGCTCGGCGGCGGTCACCTGGCCGCGCTGGTGGTGGCCGCGCTGTCCGCGCAGGCCGTCCACAGCTCGAACCCAGGGTCGACGCTCGGCCTCGGCGTGCTGATCCTCGGGTTCGCCGCGGCGGCGGCCGGGCCGGACTGGAACGTCGGGCCGGTCCGCGTGCTCGCGACGCCGATCAGGTGGCTGGCGGGCACCACCTACGGCGTGTACCTGGTGCACCAGGAGATCGGCTACGTCGTGATGGCCTACCTCGCTCGCCTCGGCGCCGGACCGGTGACCAGGCTCGGCGCCTTCCTCGGCACGGCCCTGCTGCTCGGCTGGCTGCTCACCAGGTTCGTGGAGCGCCCCGCGTTCTCCCGGCTCACCGCCGCGAGCCGGGGGCCGGTGCTGATCCGCCTGCTGCTCGCGGTCCGGCTGCTGGCACCCCGGTTCGTCGGCGGTGGCCCCGCTCACAGCCAGGCCGGGAGCCTCGGCACGTCGCCGCTGAGCCGCGCGCCGTCGTGGCGGCCGCTGAGCCACCCGATCACGTCCGAGGCGTCACCGCTGACCGTGACGGAGCTGTCCGTGCCCGCCGTGTTGAACTCCCACACCCGCTGACGGCCGTCCGGCAGCGCGACCTCCAGACGCACCGGCGGCACGTCCGGCTCGTCCACGAAGTGCCCGACCAGGCCGTCCACCAGGTCTTCCAGGAACTCCTCCGGGACGTCGTCGAAGTCGACGCCCACGTTCAGGTCGACCAGGTGGAACAGCAGTTCGCGCAGCCGCAGCCACGGCACCTGGTGGGCGAGCACCACCCCGCCGCTCGGCGGGGAGACCTCGGCCTCCCAGGCCGACGCGGGCACGGTCTCGGCGGCCGCGGCGAACCGCAGGCACGCCGAGTCCAGGTCCGCGCGCAGCAGTTGCAGCGTGCGGGTCGACCCCTCCTCGATGTCCGCGTCGCGGTCGCTCCGGCTGGTGTAGGCCTGGTGCTCCACGCCCGTCTTGGCCCACGTGAGCAGGTTGACCAGCGCGTCGGCGTTGCGGGCCACGTGGGTGATGACGTGCGCCCGCGTCCACCCCGGCAGCAGGCTGGGACCCCGCACCGCGGAGGTGTCCAGCTCCGCCACGGCGGAGTAGAAGGCCTCGGTGGCCCGGTCGACGGCGGCGAGGTGCGCGCCGGCGAGCTGCGCCGCGGCGGACTGCTCCCTGGGCGCGGGTACCGCGGGCTGCACCTGGGAACCGGTGTTGGCAAAGCTCATGTGGGTGCCTCTCCCCGACGTTGAGGCTCGGTGTCGTGTGGCGGCCAGCCTAGGAGTGTTCGCCGTGGGTCGGAAGAGCGTCGATCACGGGATGTCCCAGGTGGCGGTGCTTTCGACTCTACTCACGGCCAGGGGCGCGTGCCGAGGGCCGCAAGTCCCACACGAACGAGTGAACTAGGTCTCTTGACGCCGTGATCCGTGGGGCTGGTGGGGCGCAGGGGGCCACGGGGATCCCCGGTGCGGGCTCGGCGGGTCCGTCGCCTGAGGTCAGGGGCACCCGCGCCGTTTTTGTCGGTGCTCCCACCTAGCATGGTCGTCGGCTCACCTCCCGCGGCCAGGCCGCCCCCGCCCGGGGGCCGACCCGTCGCGCGGACACCAGTGGTGTTTAGTACGCTTTTTCGAACGTGTGTTCGGTACCGCACGAACCCGGCGTGTGCCGTACCGGACCGCCAAACCCGTAGCCGAAGGGAACCCAGTGGCCGACCGCCTTGTCGTTCGCGGCGCTCGCGAGCACAACCTGCGGGGCGTGGACCTCGACCTGCCGAGGGACGCCCTCATCGTGTTCACCGGGCTCTCCGGCTCGGGCAAGTCCAGCCTCGCCTTCGACACGATCTTCGCCGAGGGGCAGCGCCGCTACGTCGAGTCGCTGTCGGCGTACGCGCGGCAGTTCCTCGGCCAGATGGACAAGCCGGACGTCGACTTCATCGAAGGCCTGTCGCCGGCGGTCTCGATCGACCAGAAATCGACGTCCCGCAACCCGCGGTCGACGGTCGGCACCATCACAGAGGTCTACGACTACCTGCGCCTGTTGTACGCCCGGGCGGGCCGCCCACACTGTCCAGTGTGTGGCCGCCCGATCGGGCGCCAGACACCGCAGTCGATCGTCGACCAGGTGCTCCGGCTAGACGAGGGCTCGCGGTTCCAGGTGCTCGCGCCGGTGGTCCGGGAACGCAAGGGCGAGTACGCCGACCTGTTCCGGACGCTGCGTTCCCAGGGCTATTCCCGAGTCCGGGTCGATGGCACGGTCCATCAGCTCACCGATCCGCCGAAGCTCAAGAAGCAGGAAAAGCACACCATCGAAGTGGTCGTCGACCGGTTGACGGTCAAGGAGTCCGCCAAGCGGCGGCTCACCGACTCGGTCGAAACCGCACTGCGGCTGTCCGGCGGCATGGTCACGCTCGAGTTCGTCGATCTGCCCGACGACGACCCGCATCGCGAACGGGTGTTCTCCGAGCACCTCTACTGCCCGTACGACGACCTGTCGTTCGAAGAACTCGAACCGCGATCGTTCTCGTTCAACTCGCCGTTCGGCGCTTGCCCGCAATGCACCGGGCTCGGCACGAAGATGCAGGTCGATCCCGAGTTGGTGGTGCCCGACCCGAGCAAGAGTCTTGACGATGGCGCGCTCGCGCCGTGGTCGGCCGGCACCACCTCCGAATACTTCGGCCGGCTCATCACCGCATTGG
>NZ_DBNGPQ010000006.1:0-33263 GCF_057122925.1 Umezawaea sp.
GGGGTGACGTCGCGCAGCTGATCGCGGTGCCCGGCGCGGCGGGCCTGATCACCAAGGCCAACCCGGCGCTGGAGGGCAAGCTCGGGTTCTTCCCGATCCCCGGCAAGACCGCCGACGAGCCCGGCGCGGTCTTCACCGGCGGCTCCGACCTGATCGTGCCGCAGTCCTCCACCCACCCGGACCAGGCCTACACGATGATCAAGGCGCTGGCGGGGGAGAAGTGGCAGACCGAGCTGGCGAAGGCGATGAACTACGTGCCGAACCGCACCAGCCTCGCCTCGGCGCTGGCGGAGAACCCCGGCGCGGCCGCGATGGCGGCGGGCGCGGTCAACGGCCACGGCACCCCGCAGTCGCCGAACTGGGCCGCGGTCGAGGCGAAGAACCCGGTGAAGGACTTCCTCACCGCGGTGCTGACCGGCGGTGACGTCGCCGCGGAGGCCGAGAGGGCCGACGACGTGATCGCCACCGCGCTCAACTCCGGCAAGTAGGCCGGACGTGTCGACCGCGACCACCAAGCGGCCGACCGCCACCCCGGAACCGCCGCCGCCTCAGCGCCCGAGGCGGCGGCGCCGGGTGTCGATCTGGCCCTACCTGCTGATCGCCCCGACCGTGCTGGGGTCGGCGTACCTGCTGCTGTACCCGCTGGTGCGCAACCTGGTCATCTCGGTGCAGCACTTCCGCCTCGGCGAGCTGATCCGCGGCGACGCGGAGTTCGTCGGGCTGGACAACTACCGCGAGGCCCTGGCGGACCCGGTGTTCTGGGCCGTCGTCCGGCGCACGCTGCTGTTCACCACCGTCAACGTCGTGCTCATCATGGTGCTGTCGACGCTGGTCGCGCTGCTGCTGTCGGCGCTCGGGAAGTGGTTGCGGCTGCTGGTGATGGGCTGCCTGGTGCTCACCTGGGCGACGCCGATCATCGCCGCCACCACGGTGTTCCAGTGGCTCTTCCAGTCGCGGCTCGGCGTGGTCAACTGGGTGCTGGTCCAGCTCGGGTTCGAGCAGTACCGGGACTACACGTGGTTCGCGAACGGCGGTTCGACGTTCGGCATCCTCGTCGCGCTCATCGTGTGGCAGTCGGTCCCGTTCGCCGCGCTGTCGCTGTACTCGGCGATGACGACCGTGCCGTCGGAGCTGTACGAGTCGGCGAAGATCGACGGCGCGGGCTCGTGGCGGCTGTTCACCTCCATCACGTTCCCCGTCCTGCGCCCCATGTTCGGGCTGATCCTGTCGCTGGAGGTGATCTGGGTGTTCAAGTCGTTCGTCCAGATCTGGGCGATCAGCCAGGGCGGGCCGGGCGACGCCACGACGACGCTGCCGGTGTACGCGTTCCAGATCGCCCAGTCGCTCAACAAGTACGACCTCGGCGCGGCCGTCTCCATGATCACGGTGCTGCTGCTGGTGGTCGTGCTGCTGGCCTACTTCCGCCAGATGTTCAAGCAGGAGGCGGAGCTGTGAAGTGGCGCAGGATCCCCCTCACCGCCTCGGCGCTGCTCGTCTGCGTCGTCGCGGTGTTCCCGGTGTACTGGATGGTCCTCACGGCGTTCAAGCCCACCAAGGACATCCAGGCGCCGACCCCGACGTTCTGGCCCACCACCATCAGCTTCGACCACTTCGCCACGGCCGTCGGGGCGAGCGGGTTCTGGCTGTTCTGGCGCAACAGCCTCCTCGTGTCGTTCGGCGGTGTCCTGCTGGCGCTCGTCGTGGCGCTGCTGGCCGCGTTCGCCGTCGCCAGGATGCGGTGGAAGGGCAGGCGGGCGTTCATCCTCATGGTGTTCGTCGCGCAGATGACGCCGTGGGAGGCGCTGCTGATCCCCATGTACGTCATCGCCCGCGACACGGACATGCTCGACAAGCTGTCCATGCTCACGCTGATCTACTTCATGATCACGCTGCCGTTCACGATCGTCACCCTGCGGGGGTTCCTCGGCGCCATCCCGGCCGACCTGGAGGAGGCCGCGCTCGTCGACGGCTGCACGCGCCCGCAGGCGTTCCGCCGCATCGTCTTCCCCCTGCTGGCGCCGGGGCTGATGTCCACGTCGCTGTTCGGGTTCATCACGGCGTGGAACGAGTTCGCCTTCGCCAACCTGCTGATCATCAAGAACCGCGACGACCGCACGCTCCCGGTGTGGCTGTCGTCGTTCAGCAACACCTTCGGGACGGACTGGGGTGCCACGATGGCCGCCTCGACGCTGTTCATGGTCCCCGTCCTGCTGGTCTTCCTCGCCCTCCAGGGGCGGGTCACCTCGGGCATCACCGCCGGTGCGGTCAAAGGATGAGGAGAGTGCGCGCGTGATCGTTCCCCCGCCGAAGCACCTGGTGCGGCTCCCCGGCCGCTTCACGCTCGACGCCGCCACCGCGGTCCGCACCGGAGCCGGTGCCGCGCAGGCGGTCCACCTCCTGCGCGGCTACCTGCGGCCGTTCGGCGCAGCCCTGCCGCCCTCGCCGGACGGCGACCTGGTGCTGGCGGTGAACCCGGCGCTGGCCCACCTCGGGGCGGAGGGCTACGAGCTGCGCGTCGACCAGGACAACGTCCGGCTCCGCGCGGCGACGGCCGCGGGCCTGCTGCACGGCGTCCAGTCGCTGCGCCAGCTCCTGCCGGTGGACCCGACCGGCCCGATCGCGCTGCCCTGCGTCGACGTGCGGGACGTCCCCGCCTTCCCGTGGCGCGGCGCGATGCTGGACGTGGCGCGGCACTTCATGCCCATCTCGTTCCTGCACCGGTTCGTGGACCTGCTGGCGCTGCACAAGCTCACCGTCCTGCACCTGCACCTCACCGACGACCAGGGCTGGCGGATGCCCGTCCCCGGCTACCCGAGGCTGACCGAGGTGGGCGGCTGGCGCAGCGAGAGCATGGTCGGCCCGGCGGGCAGCACCCGGTTCGACTCCAGCCCGCACGGCGGCGCGTACACCACCGCCGAACTCCGCGGCCTGGTCGCCCACGCCGCCGAGCGCGGTGTCACCGTCATGCCCGAGATCGAGATGCCCGGCCACGCCCGCGCCGCGCTCGCGGCCTACCCGCACCTGGGCAACTTCCCCGACCGCCACCTGCCCGTGTGGACCAGCTGGGGCGTCTCGGAGGAGGTGTTCGGCGTCCAGGAGTCCACGATGGACTTCTGCCGCGCCGTGCTGGAGGAGGTCATGGACGTCTTCCCCTCGCGGCACGTCCACATCGGCGGCGACGAGTGCCCCACCTCGGAGTGGGGTCGCAGCCCGCTCGCGCTGGAGCGCGTCCGGGCCGAGGGGCTGGCGGGCCCGGAGGCCCTGCACGGCTGGTTCCTCCGCCGCATCAGCGAGTTCCTGCTGGACAACGGTCGCGCGCCGGTGTGCTGGGACGAGGGCGGCGGTGCCGCGGACCTGCCTCGGGAGACCACCGTCATGGTCTGGCGCGACCCCGTCCACGGCCTCGAATCCGCCCGCAACGGCCATCCCGTGATCATGACGCCGTGGCGCTCGACGTACCTCGACTACCCGCAGACCGACGCCGCCGACGAGCTCGCGGGCCAGCCGTCGGGGGTGGTGACCCTGCGGGACGTCTACACCCAGGAGCTCCCGCCGCCCGGCTGGTCGCCCGAGGAGTCGGCGCTGGTCCTCGGCACGCAGGCGCAGCTGTGGACCGAGTTCGTCCCCGACCCGTCGCACGCCGAGTACCTGGCGTTCCCGCGGCTGTGCGCCCTGGCGGGCAACGCGTGGTCCGGCGGTGGTGACTGGAAGGGCTTCCTCGACGACATGCGCCGCCACGAGGAACGCCTGGCCGCGCTGTCGGTGCGCCACCGGCCGCTGGGGGCCACCGGCTGACGCGGCCCCCGGTCAGCTCGCCTCGCGGATCCTGCGGACGTTCCCGGCACCGGACCCGCCGCCCGCGCGGCGGCCGGGCCGTTCCGGAGTGCGGGGGCTGCCCGTGCAGAGGTAGCCCTCGTACTCGACCTGCTTGGCCGACACCACGGTCGGCCGGAACCGGTCCGGGCCGAGACCGTGGAACCGGCTCGTCACGACGTCCTCGTAGAGCTGCTTCGAGACCACCAGGACCAGGTCGGTCGACGGGTCCTCGGTCAGCGCGTTCCGCGCGTTGTCCGAGTCCAGCAGGCGGCAGGTGACCACCGGGGTGTCACCCGCCAGCCCGAAGTGCGCCAGCGCGACCGTCCCGTGGTGCATCGCGAGCCGGAGCCGCAGCGCGGGCTCGGTCGGGTTGGCCCGCCGGAGTTCGGCCAGCGCGGCGGTGAGCCGCTCGGTGAACTCCGCGACCACCCACGCCGCGTCCACGTCGGCGGGCAGCACCGCCAGTTCCCCGTCACCGCGGAGCTGGCGGTACCACTGGTCCCGGTCCAGGCCCGCGCGGTCCGCGGCGGTGTCGAGGACCTCGCTCAACCGGGTCTGCACCAGCGACTGGTCGAGGGTGTCCAACCGGCTGTAGTGCTCGATGTCGACGCCGACCACCAGCCGGTACACCAGCCTGCTGTGCGGGACCGACCTGCCCGGTCGGGTCGGTTCTGCCGGACGTGCGACCGCGGCCGCTCCGTGGTCGGTGAGGCCCTGCCGCCCCCTGCCCCCTCCGTCCGGGGTGGATGGGCGCCAAAGCCGCGAGGTTCCGATCGTGTGCTGGTCCATGCGTGCAAGCATCGCGCCGGTCCGGTCAACCGAATAGGGGAATCACCGGGGTTCGCCGTTGCAGTGGGCGATGGCGCTCAGGGCTTCCTGGTCCAGGACGGTGATCGTGCGGTACCCCAGGCTGATGACCCCCCGGCTGCGCAGCAGCCGCAGCTCCCGGCGCGCGGTGTCCTCCTCGACGCCGACGAGCGCGCCGAGCTCCCGCTGGGTCAACCCGATGTCCAGGGTGGTCCCGTCCGGCACCTCGCGGCCGTAGTTCTGCGCCAGCTCGTCCAGCGCCCGCGCCAGGCGGACGAAGGCGGGGTAGCCGTTGAAGTCGACCCTCCGCTTGTCGGCCCACCTCAACGTCTGCATGATCATCTTGGTCAGCGCGAGGTTCGCGTCGGGGAAGTTCGCCAGGTAGTGCTGGAACTCGTCGGACTGGATCACGCGGACCTGCGCCTCGCCGCACACCGTGACCGTGGCGGACCGCGGCTCGTCGTTCAACGCCGCCATCTCGCCGATCACGTCACCGCCCACCTTGATGCTCAGCAGGGCCATGCGGCCGTTCTCCAGGCTCACGGTCGCCTTCACGACGGCCCGGCAGAGCAGCACGACGTGCGACGACCGCTCCGACTCGCGGAGGATGACCTCGCCGTGCCGGTAGGTCTGCGGCACCCCCAGCCCCAGCAGCGCGGACTGGCTGCGCGGACGCAGCATGTCCAGGTAGGTCCCCGTGGGCCAACCGCCCTTGCCGGGGACGCGGGTTCCCATCGGTTGAACGGAGTTCATCCAGCACCTCGATCCGTTGGAGGAGGGGCCGGACGCGGCACCGGGCCCACTCCTGGCGACAGTGTGCTGGGTCGGTCGGGTGGGGATTAGGGATTTTTCCGGTATTCCACGGGAAAGGCGAAAATCCCGGTGTCCGTCAGCCGCCGTTCTTCTTGGTCTGCGGGGTCGACTTCTTGGCCTGGCCGGGAGGTTCCCTGTCGTTGTTCCTCGGGGAACCGGGCTCGGTCTCGACCGGGGCGGTGGTGCCGGTCGTCGGGGCCGCGGTGGCTCCGGGAGCGGGCGGCTGCCCCGCGGCGGAGTCGCCCGAGGTGGTGTCCTCCGGCACCGGGTCACCGGGGGTGGTGTTCCCCCGCGGGTCCGCGCCGGTCGTGGCGGGGTCGCTCGCCGGGAGCTGCGCGGACGAGGAGGCGGCGGCCTCGGGGCCGGTCGGCGTGGAGGTCTTCGGGGCCTCGTCGCCCAGCAGGACCCACGCCCCGCCCACCAGGCCCGCCGCCACGGCCGCGGTGGCGACCAGGATGCTCCTGCGAACCCCGGCCTCGCGCGGCGGCGTGGTGCCCGAGGCGTTGCGCAGCGCGCGGGCGCACTGGAGCGCTGTCGGCCTCCGGTGCGGCGTCAGCGCGGTCATCCTGGTCAGCAGCCGGACGAGGTCGGCGGGCAGCTCACCGGGGATGTCGGGAGGGCGGTGCAGCCGGGCGATCGCGGCCTCCACCTCGGTGCCCTCGTACTCGCGGTAGCCCGTCAGGCACTCCAGCAGCACGAGGCCGAGCGCGTACACGTCCACGGGGAAGCCGAGGTTCTTGCCCCGCACCTGCTCCGGCGCCAGGTAGGCCGCCGTGCCCATCAGCTCGCCGGTGCTCGTGAGGCGCGTCGCGCCGGTCAGCCGCGCCAGGCCGAAGTCGGCGAGGTAGGCGTTGTCGTCGGCGTCGAGCAGGATGTTCGACGGCTTGACGTCGCGGTGCACCACGTCGTGGGCGTGCACGTAGGCCAGCGCGTCGGCCAGCGCCGCACCGATCACCCGCACCTCGTCGGGAGACAGCGGCCCGTCGCCGACGCGGTTGTGCAGCGTCCGCCCGTCCACGAGTTGCAGCACCAGGAACGGCGCGTCCCCGTCCGTCCCGGCGTCGTAGACCGACACCAGGCCGGGGTGCGACAGCGCCGCCAGCGTCTTGACCTCGCTGTCGAACCGGCGGACCAGCGTGGCGTCCAGGGCGGCGCGGAACAGCTTCACGGCCACGAACCGGCGCAGGCGGGTGTCCCAGGCGCGGTGCACGTCGCCCATGCCGCCGGTCCCCAGGAGCCCTTCCAGCCGGTAGCGATCGGCCAGCAGCTCACCTCTGGTCGGCAGTGACACGCGATCCGCACCTCTCCGTCGCCTGGTGTGCCTTCTTAGGCGCCCCGTGGGGTGGCGCGCAAACCTCCGGGTCCGAGGTGTTCGGGGTTCCGAACCAGGGGGCGCTCCGAACGTACCGCGATCACCGGTGGAGTTCACCTCGGGCGCGGCGGCGCTCCACCGCGACCGCGGCCATCAGGACGCAGCCGAGCATGGGCACGACGAGCGGCGGCAGCTGCCAGGTGACCACGACCAGCACGCCGAGCGCCACCACGAGCAGCAGCGATCCGGCCGCGTCCGCCACGGCGCGGCGGGCGGCCCCGCGCACGAGCGCGGACCAGGCCGAACCCGGCGACCAGTCCGCCGCGGCCCGCAGGACGACCACCGCGAGCGCGACGGCCGCCGCCGCGCAGACCGCGCCCACCGCGCCGCCGCCGTGCAGGTCCACGCGCCGCACGACCACCACGTCCGCCGCCAGCACGCCGAACCCGAGGAGCACCCCGACCGACGGGCCCGCGCCCCCGCGGCTCGCCGCGCGCAGGCGGACGAGGAACGCGCGGACCGCCGTGGTCTCGCCGTCGACGTGCGCCTTGACGTGCGCGCAGCCCGCGGCGAGCGCGGGCAGCAGGGTGACCAGCGGCAACGCGGCGAGCACGACCAGCAGACCGGCCGTGAGGCACTCGGCGAACAGCGGGAACCGCCTCACCCCTTGAGCCCCGACGTGGACACGCCCTCGACGAGGAACCGCTGGAAGAACAGGAAGAACAGGACCACCGGCACCAGCGCGAGCAGCGACATCGCCATCAGCGCGCCGAAGTCCGACCCGCTGGCCTCGTCGATGAACAGTTGCAGCGCGAGCGGCAGGGGGTACTCCTCCGGCGTGCTGAGGTAGATCAGCGGGCCGAAGAAGTCGTTCCACGTCCAGATGAACGTGAAGATCGCGGTGGTGACCAGCGCGGGTCGTGCCAGCGGCAGGACGATGTTCCAGAAGATCCGCCACGGGCCCGCGCCGTCGATCTTCGCCGACTCGTCCAGCTCGTGCGGGATGGTGCGGATGAACTGGACGATGAGGAAGACGAAGAACGCCTCCGCCGCCAGGAACTTGCCGATCAGCAGCGGCACGTAGGTGTCGACGAGGTCGAGCCGCTGGAACACGACGTACTGCGGGATGATCAGCACGTGGAACGGCAGCAGCAGCGTCGAGATCATCACGGCGAACATCGCCGACCGGCCCCGGAAGCGCAGCCGGGCGAAGGCGAACGCGGCCAGCGCCGACGAGGCGACCGTGCCCACGACGGACAGGACCGCCAGCAGGCCCGAGTTGAGGAAGTACCGGCCGATCCCGACGCCGCCGACCCCCTCGACGGCGCGTTCGTAGTTCTCCGCGGTGGGCTCGACCGGCAGCAGGCGCAGGCTGCCCACGATCTCCGCCGACGGCTTGAACGTGGCCGCCGCGACCCACACGAGCGGGTACAGCACGACGGCCAGCAGGAGCAGGACCCCCACGTGCCAGAGCACGCTCGACAGCCGTCCCCTCACGCCTTCTCCCCGGAGTAGTGGACCCAGCCGCGCGCGGACCGGAACAGGAACGCCGTGACCAGCCCGACGCCCAGCAGCAGCATCCAGGCCATCGCGGACGCGTACCCCATGCGGTAGTCGCCGAAGCCGCGGTCGAACAGGTAGACGGTGTAGAACAGCGTCGTGCCCGCGGGCTGCCCGTTCGGCCCGCCGACGACGTAGGCGGACGTGAACACCTGGAACGAGTTGATGGTCTCCAGCAGCAGGTTGAAGAAGACCACCGGCGAGATCATCGGCAGCGTGATCGAGGCGAACCGGCGCCACCGCCCGGCCCCGTCGACCTCGGCGGCCTCGTACAGCTCCTTCGGCACCTGCTTGAGCCCTGCCAGGAAGATCACCATCGGTGCCCCGAGCTGCCACGCGGCCAGCAGCACGAGCATCAGCAGCGAGAAGTCCGGGTTGCCCGACCAGCCGCCCGTGTGGACGCCGAACACCCGCAGGACCTGGTCCACGGCGGCGTCGTCGCTGAACATCGCCTTCCACACGATCGCGACGCTCACGCTGCCGCCGATCAGCGACGGACCGTAGAACGCCGCGCGGTACAGGCCCTTGCCCCGGCGCTCGCCGTTGAGCAGGAGCGCGACGCCGAGCGCGGCGGCGAGCTTGACCGGCACCGCGAGCACCACGTACAGCGCGGTCACCTGGACCGACCTGAGCCAGCGCGGGTCGTCGAACATCCGCGCGTAGTTGTCCAGGCCGATCCACCGCGGGGTGTCGAACAGGTCGTAGTCGGTGAAGGAGAGGTACAGCGACGTCGCCATCGGGCCGAGCGTCAGCAGCAGGACGCCGAGGATCCACGGGGACAGGAAGAAGTACCCGGCGATGCCGTCGTCGGACCGCCGGGCGCGCCCTCCGCGGGCGGGCGGTCGGGACGGCGCGGCGGCGGGACGGGTCGGGGTGGTCGTCGCCATCCTCAGGAGCCGAGCGTCTCGTCGGCCTCGGTGAAGAACTGGTCGACCGCCTGGTCCACCGTGATCCTGCCGTACAGCAGCTCCTCGTTGATCCGGATGAACGCCTGCTCCAGCGCGCCCGCGCCCTTCGGCGGCGCGGGCGGGGTCTTGCCGAGCTTGTCCTTCAGGCCGTCCTCGTAGGCGGCCACGGCGGCCAGCGGGCCGGTGAGCCGCGCCGCCGCGCGCTGGGCGTTGGTCGGCGGGAGGCCGCGGTTGGCCCCGAAGATCCTGCCGACCTCCGGGTCGTTGATCATGAACGACACCAGCTTGGCCGCCGCCGCCGGGTGCTCGGACTTCTGCGACACGCTCAGCAGCAGGGCGGGCTTCAGGTACTGGCCGAGCACCCGCGGGTTGTCGCTCGGGGAGGGCGCGATCTTCAGCTCGGCGCCGGTGGCCTTGGAGTAGCGGTCGAGGAAGTTGTCCCACGCGGGGGATCCCGCCACCAGGTCCGACTCCAGCGCGTGCTTCGGCTTGATCTGCACGCCCTTCTCGACGGGCAGCGCCGCCCTGTCCTCGGCCATCTTCTTGCCCTCGTCCAGGAACCTGGCCAGGCGCGCCCGGTCGAAGCCGAGCCCGCCCTCCTCGGTGTAGAGGGACCCGCCCTCCTGCCGCAGTTGGAGTTCGAGGTTGTAGTAGGTGTCGATGGGGTTGGAGCTGCCGAACACGCCGGTCTTCTCGGTGATCTGCTTGGCGCCCGCGCGGTACTCGGCCCAGGTCCACCCGAGCTTCGGCTCCGGCACGCCCGCCTGGGCGTAGAGGGCGGGGTTGTAGACGAAGCCCCACGTGTTGCCGCCCACCGGGACGCCGTACAGGCCTCCCTTGATCTCGCCCGCGCCCTTGAGGCCGTCGACCAGGTCGCCGAGGTCGAGGTTCTTCCCCTCCTGCTTCTTCAGGTCGTAGAGGACGCGGCGATCGGCGTACTCCCTGAGGTAGGCGAAGTCGGTCTGGAGCACGTCGGGCGCGTTGCCGCCCGCGGTCTCGGTCGCGATCTTCTGCCAGTAGGCCTCGAACTCCTGGAAGCTCGGCGTGACCGTGATGGTGGGGTTCTCGCTGTGGAACAGGTCTATCGCCTGCTGCATCAGACCGGCGCGCTCCGCGTTGCCCCACCAGGAGAACCGCAGGGTGACCGGGCCGGTCTCCTCGGTCTCACCGCCCCCGCCCGACGAACCGCAGGCGACCAGCACCAGCGCGGCCACCGACACCACGAGTGACCTGAATCGTTTCAATTCGACCACGGTGGGACCTCCGGTCGCAATCGTCCTGGCAGGACACGGCTGTGGGGCGGTCGTTCCGGGAAGGCTACGAGGCCGTTACGCCATCGTCAATGCCGCTTTCCTTTGGCCGCAAGGAGAAGCGGTGGGTCGTTCGTCGAATTCGTCGAACGGGGGGTCGAACGTCCTTCGACGCGGGAGGGGCGGGCGCGGCACGGGTGGAAGTTCCTGTTGACGGCCCTGGGGGTTACCCCTATGTTAACGATTTGGAAAGCGCTTTCCAATGATCATCCGCTCGGTGCGCCGGGCGGGCGCGAACGAGTACGACCGCTGCCGGGGTTCGCGAGGCGAGGGCTGCGCCCTCGTCGGTTTCGCATTGTCGTGGAAATCGAAGACCTGTGCAGAGAATCGGGGCGGCGCCATGAGAATCCTCAACCGCAACAACGGTCCAGCTCGACGACACCTCCTCGCGATCGTGCTGGTCGCGTCCTGCTCCACGGCGGTGAGCGGCGTGGTCGCACCCGCGCACGCGGAGCCGGTGCCGACGTCGACCACCACCACGGAACGCCTCGACCGGGGGCTGGTCAGCATCCGGTCCGCGGCGGGCGACGGCAACTTCGTGTCCTGGCGGCAACTCCGGACCGACGCCGCCGACTCGGCGTTCACCGTCTACCGCGACGGGACGCTGGTCACGCCGACACCGGTCACCACCGCGACCAGCTTCCTGGACGCGGGCGCGCCCGCGGGCGCGACGTACTCCGTTCGGCCCGTCGTCGGTGGCGTGGAACAGCTCTCCGCGAGCGCCGACGGCGTGGCGGCGACCGCGACGAGCCAGGACGTCCCGCTCCAGATCCCCCCTGGCGGCACCACGCCCAGCGGCGAGTCCTACTCCTACGTCGCGAACGACGCCTCCGTCGGCGACCTGGACGGCGACGGCTCCTACGAGATCGTCCTGAAGTGGGACCCCACCAACGCCAAGGACAACTCGCAGTCGGGCTACACGGGCAACGTCTACCTCGACGCGTACAAGCTGAACGGCACCAGGCTGTGGCGCGTCGACCTCGGCCGCAACATCCGCGCGGGCGCGCACTACACCCAGTTCCAGGTGTTCGACTACGACGGCGACGGCCGGGCCGAGGTGGTCGCGAAGACCGCCGACGGCACCCGTTCCGGCACCGGCCAGGTCGTCGGCAGCTCCTCGGCGGACCACCGCAACTCCTCGGGCTACGTCCTGACGGGACCGGAGTACCTGTCGGTGTTCCGCGGCACCGACGGCGCGGTCCTGGACACCGAGAACTTCGTGGTCGCGCGCGGCACCGTCTCCGCGTGGGGCGACAGCTACGGCAACCGCGTGGACCGGTTCCTCGCCGGAACGGCCTACCTGGACGGCTCCTCGCCGAGCATCGTCATGGCGCGGGGCTACTACACCCGCAGCACGGTGACGGCGTGGGACTTCCGCGGCGGCGCGCTGACCAGGAGGTGGACGTTCGACTCCTCGTCGTCCACCAACGGCACCCAGTGGACCGGCAAGGGCAACCACCAGCTCTCGGTGGCCGACGTCGACTCCGACGGTCGGGACGAGATCGTCTACGGCTCGATGGCCGTCGACGACAACGGCAACGGCCTGTGGCAGAACAACACCCACCACGGCGACGCCCTGCACGTCGGCGACTTCATCCCGTCCAGGTCCGGCCTGGAGGTCTTCAAGCCGTCGGAGTCGGGCAGCGACCCGGCGCACTGGATCGGCGACGCCCGCACCGGCCAGATCATCTGGAGCGCGGCCTCCTGCGGCTGCGACAACGGACGCGGCGTGGCGGCGGACATCTGGGCGGGCAACGCGGGCGCGGAGGTCTGGTCCTCGGCGGTGGGCGGTCTGCGCTCGGCCACCAACGGCTCGCAGGTGGCGAGCCGCAAACCCGGTTCCGCCAACTTCGTGGTCTGGTGGGACGGCGACGCCCAACGAGAACTGCTGAACGGCACCACGATCGACAAGTACGGCACCTCGGGCGACACCCGCCTGCTCACGGGCTCGGGCGTCACCTCCGTCAACGGCACCAAGTCCACCCCGGCCCTGTCGGCCGACATCCTGGGCGACTGGCGCGAGGAGGTCGTCTGGCCCACCTCGGACAACCGGGCGCTGCGGATCTACTCCACCACCGACACCACCAGCATCAAACGCAACTCGCTCATGCAGGACAGGCAGTACCGCCTGGCGATCGCCTGGCAGAACACCGCCTACAACCAGCCCCCGCACCCCAGCTTCGCCACCCCGTAGGAGCCACGAGCACGAGGGCCGCCGGCACGGGGTGGCGGCCCTCGTGCTCGTGGGGTTCACCGGCCGGATCGGCCACACCACGCCGGAACCGAGGAACCCCTCACCGCGGAACCGACCCCCACCGCGTGTCCGAAGCCAGGTAGAACCCGGGGTACGACGGCTGGTTGTACGTGGTCTGCTGCCGAGCCACCTCCACCCGGTACTGCCGATCCTGCATCAACGAGTACATCTTGTGCCCGGTCGGCTCGGTGCTCGTGTAGAACCGCAACGCCGAACCGTCCGCGGTCCGCACCACCAACTCCTCCCGCCAGTCCCCGAACACGTCGGCGACCAACGACGGGGTCCCCTTCGTCCCGTTGTTCGTCCGGGTCCCCTCGGCCACCACCAACGGCCCCCGGACCCAGTCCTCCACCGTGGGCGTCACCTCCAGCGCCCCGCCCACGATCTGCGTGGTCAGGTCCCCGGCCCACCGGATGCTCATGTTCGTCCCCGGCGACCGCTCCTCCAGCAGCCGCCCGTCCGCACTCCACAACCCGGTCCCACCGGACCCGCCCGGCATCGAGGCCCACGTCTCCAGCCCCGGCACGTCCGGCCGGACGTCGCCGATCATGCCCCGCCCGGTGTCCACACCCGTGTACCGGCCGTGGAGCACCTCCCCGGTGGCCGCGTCCCGCAGCCCGTACCCGTACGGCGCCACCGGTCCGCCCTCGTGCACCATGTAGACCTCCAGACCGGGCCGGTGCGGGTCCACGTCGGTCACGTGCAGGGCGTCCCCGTGCCCCAACCGCTTGCGCGCACCGGGTTCGGCGCTGCCGGGCGGCAGCACGCCGGTGGAGCTGTGGAGCAGGCTGCCGTCGTCGTCCAGCGTCGCCGCGCCGTAGACGACCTCCTGCCTGCCGTCGCCGTCCACGTCGGCCGCGCTGAGCGAGTGCGCCCCCTGGGTGGTCAGGGTGGCCCAGCGCGGGTCGGTGCCGTCCCGGCCGTGCGGGGAGTCGTTGAACGGGTTCGCCATCGGCACCCAGCCGCTGTCGGCGTACCACCGCTCCCGCAGCCGCTGCCCGTCCCAGTCGTAGGCGACCACCGTCGACCGGGTGTAGTAGCCGCGGGCGAACACGGCCGACGGCCGCTTCCCGTCGAGGTAGGCGACGCCCGCGAGGAAGCGGTCGACGCGGTTGCCCGGCTCGATCCGGTTCATCGCGTAGTCGCCCCACATCAGCCCGTCGTCCGTCCGACCGGGCCGGTACCGGACGGTCCGCAGCTCCCGTCCGGTCGCGCCGTCGAAGACCGTCAGGTACTCGGGCCCGCTCAGGATGAACCCGGCGAAGTTCCGCAGCCTGTTGTTGGCGCTGCGACCGGGCGCGTAGACGTCGAGGAAGTGGTCGACCAGCGCGGTGGCGTCCGCCTCCGACAGCGGGTAGGCGTACCGGGGCGCGGTGCCGAACGCCTGCTCCAGCGTCGCGGGCCAGTGCCCGGCCACGACCTCGGGGTGCCGGTCCCAGCCGCGGAACACCTCGACCAGGTGCGCGCGGTAGCCCTCGGCGTCGACCCGGTGGTCGTCCTGGTGGGTGTGGCCCGCGAGCACGTCCTCGCGCGGCATCGTGATGTACCGCTCCCGGCCGTCGGGGCGGACCACCTTCGTCCCCGGCGCCGTCTTGACCATCGTCTCGGCCCGGCCGTCGCCGTCGAAGTCGTGCACCAGGAACTGCGTGTAGTGGGCTCCCGCGCGGATGTTGACGCCGAGGTCGATCCGGTGCAGCAGCGTGCCGTCGAACCGGTAGGTGTCGAGGTAGACCGGTCCGGTGTAGCCGACCTGCGAGACGTCCTTGCTGTTGGACGGGTCCCACTTGACCACGTACTCGTACCGCCCGTCGCCGTCCACGTCGCCGACGCTGACGTCGTTGGCGGAGTAGGTGTACCGCTCGCCCGCCGGGGTCACGCCGTCCGCGGGCCTGCGCAGCGGCAGGTCGTGGTGGGGCGCGGCCCACGGCGTGACGGCCCCGCTCCGCCCCGCCTCCCGGCCGCGGGTGATCGCGGCGACCTGGTAGCGCTCGCCGGGCGAGGGGTCCAGGTAGGCGGTGCTGTCGGTGACGGTGGCGATCCGCAGCCCGTCCCGGTAGACCGCGAAGTCCGGGCCCGCCAGGCCGGTGGCGGTCGCGCCCGTGACCTCCTCGCGCAGCAGCCGCCAGCTCAGGTGCACGCCCTGGTCCGTGCGGGCCGCGACCAGTCCTCGGTCGAGCCGCTCCCACCCGCCGTGGTGGCGCCCGGTCGTGGCGGCGGCCTGCGGAGCGGTGAGGACGAGCAGGGCGGTCAGCGCCGCCGCGTGCAGGGCACTGCGTCGAAGTCGCACGGTTCCTCCCGGTGTCGGCGGCGGTAACGATGGACCTCCACCAGGCATGATCGCAAGGGTGGATAGCGTTGCACAGCAAGGTGGTAAGCGGTTTCCATCTGGTCCCTTGACTGGCCACCGCATCGACGCTTAGCTGGGTGTGACCTGGTGAGCGAGGTGGGCGCGATGGGACGGCTCGGCGGGCCACCGGCCGTCGTCCTCGTCGGAGCCGCCGGGTACGGGCGCGGCTACCTGCGGGAGATCGTCGCGCTGGAGGCCGCGGGGAAGGTCGTGCTGGCGGGGGTCTGCGAGGTCGTCCCGCTGGACCCCGAGGGGCTGCGACTGGTCGGCGGGCGCCCGGTGAGCCCCGACCTGCCGCGGCTGCTCGCGGACACCGGTCCGGACATCGGTGTCGTGTCCACCCCGATGCACACGCACCTGCCCCTCGCGCGGCACGTCGTGGCCTCCGGCGCGCACCTGCTGGTGGAGAAGCCGCCCACGCCGAGCCTGCGGCAGTGGCGCGAACTCGTCGCCCTCACCTCCGGCGTGGCGTGCCAGGTCGGCTTCCAGAGCCTCGGTTCCGGTGCGGTGCGGCGACTCGCGGACCTGGTGCGGCGCGGCGAACTCGGTGACGTCACGGGGATCGGGGTGCACGGGGCCTGGTCGCGCGACGACGCCTACTACTCCCGCGCGCCGTGGGCCGGACGGCGGACGCTCGACGGCCAGCCCGTGGTGGACGGCGCGCTCACCAACCCCTACGCGCACGCCATCGCGACCGCGCTGGCCGTGGACGGCAGCGACACCGTCTCCTCGATCGAGCTGGAGCTGCTGCGGACGCGCGACATCGAGGCCGACGACACGTCCTGCCTGCGGCTGCGGACCGGTCGCGGCACCACCGTGGTCGTCGCGGTGACGCTGTGCGCGGAGGTCGAGCGGGAGCCCGTGCTGGTCGTCCACGGCAGCCGCCACCGCGCCGAACTGCACTACACGCGCGACCGGTTGGTGGTCGACGGCGTCGACGAGGTGTTCGACCACGTCTCCCCGCTGGAGAACCTGGTGGCCCACCTGGAGAACGGCTCGGTGCCGCTCCAGTCGCCCCTGGCGGCGTGCGGTGGTTTCATGAACGTGCTGGAGGCCGTCCGCACGGCGGCGGAACCGGTGCCCATCAATCCGAAGTGGTTGCGGCGGAAGGGGAATCGGGTGGTGGTGAAGGGGATCGACGACGCGGTGGTCCGTTCGGCCGACGAGCTCCGGACGTTCGCCGAACTGGGTGTCCCGTGGTCCGTGCTCGGTCGCGCGGCGCGGTACGGGCGCGAGGCCGTCGTGCCTGCGGGGGTGGTGTCCAGGCCCGCGCTGCACCCGGTCCGCACCCTGGGCGGCACGGTCGTCACCGGCGAGCACCCGGAGGACCACCCGTGGCACCGCGGGATGGGGATGGCGCTGCCCGACGTCGACGGCGTGAACCTGTGGGGCGGTCGGAGCTACCGGCGGGGCCGCGGGTACGTCGAGGGTGAGCTCGGGCAGGTCCGCCAGGCCGAGGACGGCACGGTCGAGTGGTGCGACTCGTTCGGCGCGGTCCTGCTCCGCGAACGCCGCGAGATCCGCAGGCGGGTCGTGGCGGGCGGGTGGGAGCTGGCGTGGACCAGCGTCCTGTCCGCCGACGCCGAGGTGGTGCTGAACAGCCCCGGCAGCCTGGGGCGGTCGGGAGCGGGCTACGGCGGCTGGTTCTGGCGGCTGCCCGACGTCGACCCGGCGCTCGTGCGGGTCGTCACCCCCGACGGGTGCGGCGGCGACGACCTGAACGGCGTCGTCGCGGACTGGCTGGCCGTCGTGGTCGCCGACCCCGTGGCCCCGTGGACGGCGGTCCTGTCCGGCCCGCGCGACCCGTGGTTCGTGCGCGTCTCCCAGTACCGCGGCGTCGGCTCGGCGCTGTGCTGGGACAGACCCAGGCTCGTCCGCCCCGGCCGGGACGTGGCGGTCTCCGTGGTGGTGCGGCTCTACGACGGCGTCATCACGCCGGAGGGCGCGCTGGTCGGTCAGCCCGACGTGCGGTCGAAGCGCAGGTGGGACGTGATGCGGTAGCGGTCGCCGCGGTAGATCGACCTGGTGTACTCGAAGACGCGCTCGCCCGCGTCCCTGGTCGTGCGTTCGAACAGCAGCGCGGGGGCGTACCGGGGCACGCCGAGGAGGGTCGCCTCGTCCGGGTCGGTGACCGTCGGCTCGGTGATCTGGAGCGCCGTCGTGGCGACGATCTCGTAGCGCATCCTGAGCAGCTCGTAGAGCGAGCCCGACTCGAAGTCCTCCGGGCTGATGCCGGGCACCAGGTCGTGCGGGAGCAGGATGCGCTCGATGGCCATCGGGGCGTTCTCCACGATCCGCACCCTGGTGACGGCGAGGAGTTCGTGGCTGGGGGAGACTTCGAGGCGTTGGCCGAGGCGGGCGCCCGCCGGTTCGACGCGGAACTCCACGACCTTGCTGAACCAGGTGCCCTCGGCCGGGGGGACGGTGAAGTCGCCCGGCGTGGTCGGGGTGAGCTCCTGGCTGATCTTCCTGGTGCCGGTGAAGGTGCCGCGGCCGTGCTCGCGGACCAGCAGGCCGTCCCTGGCGAGGTCGTCCATGGCGGCGCGCAGCGTCGGCCTGGAGACGCCGAACTCCTCGCTCAGCGCGCGTTCGGACGGCATGACCTCGCCCGGCCGCCGCTGCTGGATGAGTTCGCGCAGACGCTCCCGCACCTCTGTTCGCCGCACCGCTGGCTCCCTCCCGTTGCGCCCTCCGCATCGTAGCAACTGGTGACCCCGAACAGCCCGTCGGAAAGTGACCAGTGGTCTTACCTCTTGGGTGGTGATCGAAACCTCGGAAGCCCTGGCAGATTATCGGTCTAGACCTCTTGACTTTACCTGTGAGGTAGACCACTTTGCTCGTGGGGGACCTGTTGCTGGACCACTGGTAAAACTGCAACAGGTCACCGGTCGCCGCGGTCCTCCCCCGTCCCCACCGAGAGAGCGGACGCTCATGACGCGATCCAGCAGAACTCGTTTCACCACGGCCGCAGCAGCGGCCGTGTCAGCACTGTCGATGGTCGCGGTGGGTGTCTCCACCGCGTCCGGCGCCCCCGTGGAGACCCGTGACGTGGCCGCCGCGGCGTGCGGCGCCCTGTTCGACGACTTCTCCTACGCGTCGCACACCGACGGCGCGCTCGGCTCGCACGGCTGGCAGGTCCGGTCCAACGCGGGCGGTCCCGGCGTGCCGGGGGCCCGCTGGGCGCCGGAGGGCATCACGTTCCCGACCTCCGACGGCGACAAGGTGCTGCAACTCGCGTCCTCCACCAACGGGACCGGCGCGGGCACCACGCAGACCGAGATCTTCCAGGGCAACCGGCGGTTCCTCGAAGGCACCTACGCGAGCCGCATCCGGTTCTCCGACGCGCCGTCCAGCGGACCCGACGGCGACCACGTGAACCAGACGTTCTTCACCATCAGCCCGCTGCGCTACAACAACGACCCGATCTACAGCGAGCTGGACTTCTCCGAGTACCTGCCCAACGGCGGGTGGGGTGAGACCGGGCCGGTCAACTTCCAGACCAGCTGGCACACCTACACGCCCGACCCCTGGTACGCGGAGAACAAGAGCAGCAGCCAGCGGCGCAGCATCAACGGCTGGCACACGGTCGTGTCCACGGTGTCGGCCGGGCACGTCAAGTACTACATCGACGGCGCGCTGGTCGCGGACCACGACCGCAGCGGTCCGTTCGACGTGTACCCGCGGCAGGCGATGTCGCTGAACTTCAACCAGTGGTTCATCGACACCGCGGGCCACAGCGGCGGCACGGCCACCTACCTCCAGCAGGTCGACTGGGTGTACTACGCCAAGGACCAGGTGCTCTCGCCGTCCGCGGCCGTCGCGAACGCCGCGGCGTTCCGGTCGAGCGGCGTGCGGTTCAAGGACGACATCGGCTCGGGAAGCTGCACGACCACCCCGCCGCCACCGACGACGACCACGCAGCAGCCGCCCGCGAGCGGCACGTGGGCACCGAACACCTTCTACCCGGTCGGCGCGCAGGTCACCTACGGCGGCGCGACCTACCGCTGCCTCCAGCAGCACACCTCCATCGTGTCGTGGGAGCCCTCGGCCACCCCCGCCCTCTGGCAGCGTGCCTGATGGGGCGCGCGACGAGGGGCCGGGTCGCGGGAGCGGCACTGGCCGCCGCCGCCGTGGTCGGTTCCCTGATCACCGCCGGGGGTGCGAGCAGCGCGGCGGCCCCGGCTCCGGCCGCGGCCTGCGGTGTCCTGTTCGACGACTTCGACTACTCCTCGCACACCGACGGCGCGTTGGGTCGGCACGGCTGGCAGGTCCGCTCGAACGCGGGCGGTCCCGGCGTGCCGGGTGCGACGTGGGCGCCGGAGAACGTCACGTTCCCCACGGTGAACGGTGACAAGGTGCTCCAGATGGCGTCGTCGACCGACGGCACCGCCGCGGGCACCGAGCACACCGAGATCCTCCAGGGGGAGCGGCGGTTCCTCGAAGGCACCTACGCGAGCCGCATCCGGTTCTCCGACGCTCCCGCGAGCGGCCCGGACGGCGACCACGTGAACCAGACGTTCTTCACGATCAGCCCGCTGCGCCACGACAACGACCCGCTGTACAGCGAGCTGGACTTCTCCGAGTACCTGCCCAACGGCGGCTGGGGCGAGACCGGCCCCATCAACTACCAGACGAGCTGGCACACCTACCAGCTCGAACCGTGGGCGTCGAAGAACAAGAGCAGCAGTCAGCGGTCCAGTGCGGACGGTTGGCACGACGTCGTCGCGACCGTCGCCGACGGGCACATCAGGTACTACGTCGACGGCGCGCTGGTCGCGGACCACGACCGCAGCGGTCCGTTCGACGTGTACCCGCGGCAGGCGATGTCGCTGAACTTCAACCAGTGGTTCATCGACCTCGCGGCGCACAGCGGCGGCCTGGCCACGTACCTGGAGCAGGCCGACTGGGTCTACTACGCGAAGAACCAGGTGCTCACGCCCGCCGCGGCCGTCGCGAACGCGGCGAACTACCGGTCGAGCGGCGTGCGGTTCGTCGACGACCTCGTGGGTGAGTGCGGTGGCACGCCGCCCACGACGACGACCACGACGACCACCACCACCACCACGACCACGCCCGGCACCCCGGTCGGCTGCGCGGGGGTGTCCGCGTGGCGCTGGGAGAGCGTCTACCTGGAGAACGCGCGGGTCACGCACAACCAGCGGCTGTGGCGCGCCCGCTGGTGGACCCAGGGTTCCGAGCCCGGCCCGACCGCCCAGTGGGAGGACCTCGGCCGCTGCTGACGCGACGGCCGACGTCGCCGGTGCCCGCCCGCACGCCGCAGCCGGGCACCGGTGACGGCCGAGCACCGAGGAGGAGCGCGGTGACCGAGGGGGAGGTGTCGCACCCGTGCGCCGCGCGGGCCGTCCGCCGGTGCGGCGCGTGACCGCCGACGTGCTCGTGGTCGGCGCGTCCACCGCCGGGCTCGGAGTGGTGGAGGGGTTGCGCCGCAGGGGTTTCCGCGGGTCCATCCAGCTCGTGGGCGCGGAGGACGAGCTGCCCTACGACCGGCCGCCGCTGTCGAAGAAGGTGCTGTCCGGCGAGTGGCCGCCGGAGCGCGCGCTGCTGCGCGACGACGACCGCCTCGACGACCTGTGCCTCCACCTCGTGCTCGGGAGGCGGGCCGTGGGGCTGGACGTCGAGGCCCACCAGGTGGAACTGGCGGACGGCTGGCGGGTCGGGTACCGGACGCTCGTCGCGGCGACCGGCCTGGTGCCGCGGCGGCTGCCGTTCGGGCGGGGGCTCACGGGCGTGCACACCGTGCGCACCCTGCACGACAGCGCGGTCCTGCGGGCGGACCTGCTGGCCGCGCGCGAGGTGGTCGTCGTCGGCGCGGGCGTGCTCGGGTGCGAGATCGCGGCGACCGCGCGGGGCATGGACCTCGACGTCACCGTGGTCGACCCGCTGCCCGTGCCGATGCAGCTTCGGCTGGGCCGTGAACTCGGCGGCCACGTCGCCGCGCTGCACGAGTCGGAGGGCGTGCGGATGAGGACGGGCACACCGGTCTCCGGACTGCTCGGCGCGCACGGCCGGGTCACCGGCGTGCGGCTGGGCGGTGGGGAGGTGGTGCCCGCCGACGTCGTCGTGGTGGCGATCGGCTCCACCCCCGCGACGGACTGGCTGGCGGGCAGCGGGGTCGTCCTCGACGACGGCGTGGTGTGCGACTCGCGGTGCCGCGCGGCCCCGGACGTCTACGCGGTCGGCGACGTCGCCCGGTGGCGGCACGACGTGCTCGGCACCGACGTGCGGCTGGAGAACCGGGCGAACGCCGTCGGGCAGGCGCGGTTCGTGGCGGGCGACATCAGCGGCGCCGACCGGCCCTACACGCCCGTGCCGTACTTCTGGACCGACCAGTACGACTCGCGGATCCAGGTGCACGGCCGGGTCCCCCCCCGGACGCGGACATCCGCGTGCTCGACGGCTCGCCCGAGTCGGGCCGGTTCACCGCGCTGGCCGTCGCCGACGGCGAACCGGTCGGCGTCGTCGGCTGGAACAGCCCCGCGCACGCCGCACGGGACACCCTGCTCCGGAAGGGCTTCCGCTGAGGACGCCGATGCGGCGCGGCGGTGACGCCCGGCACCCAACCACGTGGTCGTCGACCGGTGTGATGCCGACCGCGCCTTCAGGTGGAGAATTGTGACCGGTGAGGTGGGATAAATCGGAGTACGGTCGGTATCGCCGGGAATTAGCTGGTCAACAGCCATGTGATTGTCGGCGGAACGGCGTGTGAAATGGAGTTTCAGGTGGACCTGCTCACCATCGGGGTAATTTCTCGTTCGAGCAAGGAAAACGAGCGCAGACTGCCGATCCACCCGCTGCACTTCGAGCGGATCGACGCGGACCTGCGGGCTCGGGTGTACCTGGAACACGGCTACGGCGAGCGTTTCGGGGTGTCGGACGAGCGGCTCGCGTCGCAGGTCGCGGGCCTGCGCACACGCGCGGAGCTGATCGCCGAGAGCGACGTCGTGCTGCTGGCGAAGCCGCTGCCGCAGGACGTGGCCGAGTTGCGCACCGGCCAGGTGCTGTGGGGCTGGCCGCACTGCGTGCAGGACGAGAAGCTGACGCAGGCGGCGATCGACCGGCGGCTGACGCTGATCGCGTTCGAGGCGATGAACCACTGGACGAGCGATGGCGCGTTCGGCCTGCACGTGTTCCACAAGAACAACGAACTGGCCGGGTACTCCTCGGTGCTGCACGCGCTGGAGCAGGTCGGCTCGACCGGCGACTACGGCAGGCGGCTCCGCGCGGTCGTCATCGGCTTCGGCGCCACCGCCCGCGGCGCGGTGACGGCGTTGAACGCGCTCGGCGTGCACGACGTCCACGTCCTCACCAACCGCGACGTCGCCGCCGTCGGCTCGCCGATCCACTCGGCGGTCATGGTGCAGTTCGACCACGACGACGAGGACCCCCGCCGCAGCAACGCGGACACCCGCGACGGCCGCGTGCCGCTGGCCGAGTTCCTCGCGGGCCACG
This sequence comes from Umezawaea sp., assembly GCF_057122925.1. Lineage (NCBI taxonomy): Bacteria > Bacillati > Actinomycetota > Actinomycetes > Pseudonocardiales > Pseudonocardiaceae > Umezawaea > Umezawaea sp. The sequence goes on from NZ_DBNGPQ010000006.1 coordinate 22,598, forward strand.
ACATCATCGTGAACTGCGTCCTCCAGGACACCGCCGCGCCGCTCACGTTCCTGATCGAGGCCGACCTCCCCACCCTCGCGCCGGGCACGCTGATCATCGACGTCTCGTGCGACGAGGGCATGGGCTTCAGCTGGGCCAGGCCGACGACGTTCGCCGCGCCGACGTTCGTGGTGGGCGACCAGGTCACCTACTACGGCGTCGACCACAGCCCGTCGCACCTGTGGAACTCGGCGAGCTGGGAGATCAGCGAAGCCCTGCTGCCGCACCTGCGCACGGTGCTCCGGGGCCCGGCTTCGTGGGACGCCGACGAGACCGTCCGGCGGGCGATCGAGATCCGCGACGGCGTCATCCGCAACCCCGCGATCCTGGCCTTCCAGAACCGACCGGCGGAGTACCCGCACTAGCTGGTCGTCACGGGGTGTCGTAGTAGGAGCGGTTCCGCAGGCGGTGCAGGCACGCGGGGCACAGCACACGGCCGGGTCCCACCGGGGCACGACCGCACTTCGAGCAGAGCGGTCCCGGTGACGGGTCGTCGTGGTCGGGGTTGACGCAGGTCGTGGTCCCGGCGGCGGCACGGACCCCGGCAGGCGCGCTGCCGGGCCGGTACTCGCCGCTCGTGCCGGTGAGGTCCTGGAACAGCGCCAGGTTCTCGGGCGAGACGAGGTGGACGTGGCCCAGCAGGTCACGCATGGGGACCATCTCCCGTGCGGGGATCATCTCGGCGATGTCGTCCACGGTGAGCCCGCGCCAGGGTTCCCGTCGCGGGTGGTGCTTCCCGCAGGGGGATCTCCCGTCCGCCGGGCAGGAGCCGAAGTTCGGGACCCTGCACGCCAGGGCGACGAACCTGCTCGGGCCGAAGGCGGTGGCCGAGCGCCGGACGGGCAGCGAACTCCACCGCAGCGTGTTGCACCCGAGCGCGGGAACCTGGTGGAACCACGGCGGGGTGTTGTCGGAGTCGAGGAACCAGACGGGGAGCCAGCCGACGTTGAACGACTTCGTGGTGCGGGTCTTGACCACGGAGGTCTCCAGCGTCGAGTGCTGCACCTCGACACCGGTGCGACGGGGGCCTTCGATGGCCACGTCGAGGATGGTGTTCGCCTCGGTCCGGTGCTCCTGCCACGCCCGGTAGCCCGCGTCCTCGGCGGCGCGCTGCCAGTAGTCCTTCTGGCGTCGGTGCTCGTCGGACTCCCGCGAGATCCGGTGCCGCTCCAGCCCGCAGTCGCCTCCGGGGAAGTGCACCGCCCAGTAGCGGCCGTCGCGGACGCGGACGTGCATCTCGGCTCCACCCCCGGTCGCGGCGCGCAGGCAGAGCAGGGTCCTGTCCCCGCGGCGGATCTGGCGGTGCAGCGACCGGATGAGGGCGAAGTCCCGCCCGTCGAGGCGGGACAGGTCGAGCCTGCGGTTCTGCGGGGTGTACAGGACCGGGGTCGACATCCGGGTGCCTCCCTCCTGGTGCTTCGAGGGTAGGTCCGGGTCCCGCGGTCGACCATCCTGATCAGTGCTTTCACCCGCGGCCGTTCGGGTACGACTACTCCGCGGGCAGGCCCCACGTGCCGGGCGGCGGGCTGGGGGAGCGGGTGGCGGTCGCGTCCGTCGTCGGCTTCGCGCCGCCGATGAACCGCTCCAGCTGCCGCCCGTGCTCGACCCTGCCGGGGAACGGGTCGCCCGCCGTGCGCCGGACCAGCTGCTCGACGGGCAGCTCGACGTGCGAGCCGAGGATGATCAGGTTGCCGAACCGGCGGCCGCGCAGGATGCCGGGCTCGGCGATCACGGCGACGTGCTCGAACACCGCGCGCACGGTCGAGGCCTGGGCGCGGGCGTACACCAGCGCGTTGCCGTCGCCGATGTTGGACGCGTAGATCCCGTCCGCGACCATCGTGCGCGCGGCCTCCTGGACGTACTCCAGCGACGTGAGGTGCGCGGGCGTGCGGGCGCCGGAGAACACGTCGCTCACGACGAGGTCGAACGTCGCGCTCGGCGCGCGGGACATCACCTCGCGGGCGTCGCCGTTGCGGATGCGGATGCGGGCGTTCTTGTCCGGCGGCAGCACGCGCCGCAGCAGGTCGATCAGCGCCGCGTCGATCTCCACGACCTGCTGGGTCGACCTCGGCCTGGTCGCGGAGATGTACCTCGGCAGCGTGAACCCGCCGCCGCCGAGGTGCAGGGCCCGCACGGGCTTGCTCTCGGGCGCCATGAGGTCCACCACGTGGCCGAGGCGCTGGACGTACTCGAACTCCAGGTTCGTCGGGTCGTCGAGGTCCACGTGGGACTGCGCGGTGCCGTTGAGGCGCAGCAGCCAGGCGTTCGGCCGGTCCGGGTCGGGGGACAGCTCGGCCGTGCCGGAGTCGACCTGTTCGCTCAGCGTCTGCGGGGTGTTCCTGCCACGTGCCACGGCACCAGTATCCGCCATGCCCGCGGCGCCCCGGACCGCGTGGGCTGCGCGAACACCCCTGGATCCGCTGCCCGAACCCCCGATAGTGGAACAGGGGTGCGTCCGCCCGTCCGCTCACTGACACGATACGGACCGGTACACCGCTCAACCCTGGAGGACCCCGTGCAGATCGCGGCGAACATCATGGTCGGCCTCGTGGCGATCATCCACTTCTACATCCTGGTGCTGGAGATGTTCCTCTGGGACAAACCGCGCGGGTACAAGGCGTTCGGCCTGACCCCGGAGTTCGCGAAGGAGACCAAGACGCTCGGTGCGAACCAGGGCCTCTACAACGGCTTCCTCGGCGCCGGTCTGCTCTACTCGCTGATCGTCGACGGCGACCCCTCGTTCCAGTTCGCCGTGTTCTTCCTGGTGTGCGTCATGGTGGCCGGGGTCTACGGCGCGCTGACGGCCAGCAAGAGGATCATCTTCGTCCAGACGGTGCCCGCGACCCTCGCCCTCGTCCTGGTGCTGGTCGCTCACTGAGGTCGGGTCCACGGACCCTTGTCCCGGTGGTAGCCGGTGTAGAGGTCACCGGACAGCCGGGCGACCGGTCGCCTCCGCCTGCGCGGGGCGACCGGTTCGGGTTCCGGTTCCGGGTCGGGGTCCACGGCGGGGGGCTCCTCCACTGTGGACGCCGGAACCGGTTCCCGCGTCGCCACGAGCACCGCGAGGGCCGTCGTCACCGGCACCGCCGCCACCAGGCCGATGCTGCCCACGAGCGTCCGGACGATCTCCTGGGCGACCTGCTGCGCCGTGAAGATCTCGAACAGCCCCCTCCCGGACAGCGAGAACGCCAGCAGCAGCGGCAACGCGGCGCCCGCGTAGGCCATGACCAGCGTGTTCACCACCGACGACATGTGGTCGCGGCCGATCCGCAGACCCGCCGAGTACAGCTTGCGGCGGCTCAGCGACGGGTTCGCCCGGCGCAGCTCCCACACCGAGCTGGTCTGCGTCACGGTCACGTCGTCCAGCACGCCGAGCGCGCCGATCAGGGCACCCGCCAGCAGCAGGCCGCGCGTGTCGATGCCGCGACCGAGCAGCGCGACCAGGTTCGCCGTGTCCTCGTCCAGGCCGGTGAGCTTGCCGAACGCCGAGAACAGCGAGCCGAGCGCGCCGATGATCGCCAGGCTGACCAGGGTGCCGAGCACGGCCGTCGACGTGCGCGCCGTCAGCCCGTGCGTGAGGTACAGCACGACGAACATGATCAGCCCGGCGCCGACCACGGCGACCAGCAGCGGGTCCTCGCCTGCCAGGATCGCGGGCAGCACGAACAGGATCAGCACCACGAAGCTGAGCACCAGCGCGCCGAGCGCCTTCAACCCCTGCCAGCGGCCCAGCAGCAGCACGGCCAGCGCGAACAGCGCGGCCAGCACGGCCAGCGGGACCCCGCGCTGGAAGTCGACCAGCTGGTAGGACTGCGGGTCCGTCGGGTTCGCGCCCGCGTAGGCCAGCACGACCGCGTCGTCCACGGCGAACTTCGGCGTCGCGGGCTCGTTCGGCACCGGAACGGTGATCGACCTCCCGGAGGCCTCGCCCTCGGTCATCGTCACCGTGACCAGCAGGCAGTCCCCGGTGCCCGCCTGGCCGCCGCACGACCCCGCGACGACGGCCGTGACGTCGGCCTTGACCGGGCTCTGGCGCAGACCGATCTCCGCGCCCGTCTTCTGGTCGTGGCCGAACGGGTAGAGCAGCAGCGCGCCGACGACCGTCAGCAGCACCAGCGGCACGAGCAGGACCAGCAGCAGCGTGCGGACCTGTCTCGACGCGGGCTCGACGGGACCGTGGCCGTGGCCGTGACCCGTCGTCGGCTGTGCTCGGCGTCGGCGTCGCCCCGTCGGCAGCTTGTCCTCCACGGCGCACATCATTCACGACGACTGGGGTGCCCGTGATCCGGACGGCCCGGCGGACAGGGGTTCTGCTCCGCACCCCACCCGAGCCACACTCGATCCGTGACGACGACGCACTGGACCCCCGACCACGGCCTGGAGTTCGACCCGGTGCCGTACCGCCCGGCCCGGCTGGCCTTCGAGGAATCGCTGCGGATCTCGGCGGACCTGCGCGCGCGGATGGCCGAACGCCGCACGGTGCGGATGTTCTCCCCGGACGCCGTGCCGGACGAGCTGGTGCTCAACGCCATCGCCGTCGCCGCGACCGCGCCCAGCGGCGCGCACCAGCAGCCGTGGACGTTCGTCGTGGTCAAGGACCCCGAGGTGCGCGCCCGCATCCGCGCCGCGGCCGAGCAGGAGGAGCGGGTCTCCTACGCGGGCAGGCTCGGCGAGCAGTGGCTCGAGGCGCTCCGTCCACTCGGGACGGACGACCACAAGCCGCACCTCACCGACGCGCCGCACCTGGTCGTCGTGTTCCAGCAGCGGTTCTACCTCGAAGCCGACGGCAGCACCCGCAAGCACTACTACGTGGACGAGTCCGTCGGCATCGCGGTCGGGATGATGCTGACCGCGCTGCACCTGTCCGGCCTGGCCGCGCTGACGCACACGCCGTCGCCGATGAGGTTCCTCGGCGAGGTGCTGGACCGCCCGCGCAACGAGAAGGCGTTCGCCGTCGTCCCGATCGGCTACCCGGCCGACGACTGCGTCGTGCCGAACCTGGTGCGCAAGTCGCTCGACCAGGTCGTCGTCACGGTCTGACCAGGCGGCGGACGTCGTCGACGATGCCGGGCAGGGCACTGGTGTTGTCGATCAGCGCGAAGAAGTTCCACAGTTCGAGGGCGTGGTGCAGCGAGTAGAGGGCGACGCGGTCGCGCCAGTCGTCGGGCAGCGGCCCGTAGCCCTCCAGCAGACCGGCCAGCTTCGCCCCGTCGCCGCGGATCGAGTAGTAGTCGGTCTTGGCGACGTCGAGCACGGGGTCGGCGGCGATCGCGTTCTCCACGTCGACGAACCCCCTCACCTCCCAGCCGTCCGCCCCGCGGTCCACCAGCACGTTGCCCTCGTGCAGGTCGTTGTGGCACAGGACCGGTGCCGGGCAGCGCGCGAACAGCCCGGCCCGCTCGGCGACGTGCTCCTCCACCGCGCGGCGCAGGTCGGGGTCGCCGCCGAAGAGGGAGAGGGTCCTGGCGAACCGGCGGGTCATGTACCGGTCGTTCGCGGGCTCGGGGTCGACGACCTCGGTCGTGATCTCCCCGAAGCCGTCCTGGCCGATGCCGTGCAGGGCCGCCAGGAACTCCCCGAGACCCCGGTAGAGCCCGCGGTGCTCGTCGTCGGCCAGGCCGGGGGAGACCTCGGACAGCGGGACGCCGGGCACCCTGGTCAGCACGGTGAACGCCCGGTCGAGCAGGCCCCCGGCGCGTTCGACGTGCAGCACCTCGGGGACCGGTCCGACGCCGTGCCGGGCGAGCGTCCGGTAGACGTGCACCTCCTTGTCCTGCCGGTAGCTCCACTCGTCGGCGTAGACCTTGACGATCACCGGTGTGGCGCAGCGCAGCTCGTGGACGCCGCTCAGCTCCCCGCCCGTCCGGCGCACGACCCCGGTGAGGGTCGCCGCGGGCGCGACGCGCCGCAGGATCGCCCGCGCGGCGGAGGGGGTGAGGTCGGCGTCCGGCACGGTCGCGGACGGTAGACCACCCGGTCATCCCCGGCGACCGGTTTTCGGCGCCTCCAGGGGCCGGGCGAAGCGGAAGTGGTCGACGAGCACGTCCCGCGTCGCCGCAATCGCTTGCGCCAACCGGTCGCCGTGCGTGCCGGTCAGCAGCCGCCACGGCACGCCCCGCTCCGCGAGGCCCGCGGTGAACAGACCCGTCATCCGCTCGCGGAGGTGCTCGCCGTCGCGCCAGCCGTCCTGCTCGAACGGCACCCCGACGTGGTCGGTGAGCAGGTACAGCGCGGGCCTGCGGGCGTGCGGGGCGATGTCGGCGTGCGGCGCGCCGAGGTAGCGGTGGCCCCACACGGTCGCCGCCCACGCGTCGTTGTCGCACACCAGCACCGGACCGTCCACCGCGGCGTCCTCGTCGGACTGCTGGCGCACGGCCACGTCCACGAAGTCGCCGACCGTCCAGACCAGACGGTCCACTCCGGTCCCGGGGTCGAAGGCGCGCGCGGCGGCCAGCTTCAGCTCCGTGTGCCGCCTGCCGTGCTCCGGCACCCACGGAGCGGCCAGCTCCGCCGCCAGCGCGCGGGACAGCGTGGTCGTCCCCGTGCTCTCGGCGCCCACCACGACGATCCGCGCGGCCAGGCCCCGCCGGGTCGCCGGGGCCAGGTGGTGCCAGTGCGCGGCCGGGTCGGCGCGCACCGCCGTGCCGGAGACCGGCACCGCCGCGCGCGCCGGGTCCACGGCGACGTGCTCGGCCCCCAGCCGCTTCGCCAGCTCGTCGCCGTAGGCCTCGCTGGAGAACACGGCGTCCACGGGGGCGCCCGCCGGGTCGCCGTCGAGGATGGCCCGCCGGGACAGCACCGACCTCGTGACGCCCACGTGGAGCTCCCAGACCGCGTCGTCCTCGAAGTCCATCGGGTGGTCGTCGAGGTCGCCGAGCACCACCACGCCGGGGTCGTCCGCGTGCTCGGCGGCGAGCCACGACACCCGGTCCGCCAGCGGGATCGACTCGACGCTGGAGCCCAGCACGGCGACGGTGGTGCGCTCGCTGCTCGCCGCCGCCGTGCGGACCAGGTGGTGGTGGCCCGCGTGCGGCGGGTAGAACTTGCCGAGCACCAGCGCGTGGCGGAAGCGGGTCATGCGGCGACCAGGTCCCGGCGGTGGGCCTTCGACCAGGACCGCAGGCCCAGGACGCACAGGGCGATGAAGCCGAGGTACAGGATCGCCGTGAGCCACAGGCCCTTGTAGGCGTAGAGCGGCACGTAGATGACGTCGGCGGCGATCCACAGCCACCACGACTCCAGCTTCTTGCGCGTCTGGCCCCAGGTCGCGAGCAGGGACAGGACCGTGGTGATCGAGTCGGCCCACGGCACCGTGGACGACGTGTAGCTCGTCAGGACCCAGACCAGGACGCCGGTCAGCACGACGCCCGCGACGGCGAGCCAGAGCCACTGCGCCGACGTCGTGCGGCTGACGGGCAGCGGCGTGCGCTCGACGCCGCCGCGCAGCCAGGACCACCAGCCGTAGAGGGCCAGGCCCACGTAGACGACCTGGAGCCCCGAGTCGGCGTAGAGGCCGCTGGTGGCGAACAGGGCCAGGAACGCCAGGTTGTTGAGGATGCCGATGGGCCAGTTCCAGGTGTTCTGCCTGGCCACCAGCCACACGCAGAGGGCGCCCGTCACGAACCCGAACACCTCTCCCCAGGTCGTCGCGGCGCCCGCGAAGGTGAGCGCGGGGGTGGTGAAGGGGATCAGGAGGAAGTCCAACGGGTGACTCCGATTGACGTCGGGTTCGAACACGTGTTCGAATCAATGCCATGCGATGGGACGGCCAAAAGGACGGGGCAGCACCTCAGCAGGCGCTACCGGGGTTGCCGGGGCTCGTGCGCAGCGTACGAACTCCCGAGTTCTCCGGCGTGGTGTTCCACGAGGTGCACGCCAAATCCGTGCTGAACAAGGTGGCGGGCGCCTCGCCCATGCCGTTCAAGTGGACGGTCAACCCCTACCGCGGGTGCACGCACGGGTGCACGTACTGCTTGGACGGTTCCACGCCGGTGCTGCTGGGGGACGGGCGGGTTCGGGCGCTCGCCGAACTCGAAGTGGGCGACGAGGTGTGCGGCACGCGCGGGGGCAGGTACGTGCGCACGACCGTCCTCGCGCACTGGCGGACGGTGAAGCCCGCCTACCGGGTCGTGCTGGAGGACGGCAGGTCGCTGGTGTCCAGCGGGGAGCACCGGTTCCTGAGCACCGAGGGGTGGAGGCACGTCGCCTCCGGTTCGTGCGACCTGCCCCGGCTCTCGGTGGGCGACCGCCTGGTCGGGCTCGGCGGCGCCGTCACCGGTCCGGTGGAGGACGCCGAGTACCGCGGCGGGTACCTGTGGGGCGTGGTCCGGGGCGGTCTGACCACCGAGCCCGAGGCGCTGGAGAGGGCCGAGCGGTACGCGGCGCTCGACCGCGACCGCATCGAGTGGCCCGTGGCCCCGGAGGACAGTTGGACCAAGGGCTTCCTCGCCGGGGTGTTCGACGCCGCGGGCCGGTGCGACGACGGTGTGCTGCGCATCCGCACGGACCACCCGATCGTCGACGCCGTGGTGCTCGGCCTGAAGCGGCTCGACTTCGACTGCACCGTCGAGGACGGCGTGACGAGGCTGCGCGGCGGGGCGTCGGAGGCCCTGCGGTTCTGCCACACCGTCGAGCCCGCCCGCAGCGCGCACCGATCGGTCGACGGCGCGCCCCTGGACGCGACCGCGCGGGTCGTGGCCGTGGAGGCGCTGGGCGAGGACCGTCCGCTGTTCGACATCACCACCGGCACCGGCGACTTCGTGGCCGACGGCGTCGTCAGCCACAACTGCTTCGCGCGCAACTCGCACCAGTACCTCGACCTGGACGCGGGCCACGACTTCGACAGCCAGGTCGTGGTGAAGGTCAACGCCGCCCAGGTGCTCACCCGTCAGCTCCGGTCGACCAGGTGGCGGCGCGAGCACGTCGCGATGGGCACCAACACCGACCCCTACCAGCGCGCCGAGGGCCGGTACCGGCTGATGCCGGGCATCATCACGGCACTGGCCGACTCCGGCACCCCCTTCTCCATCCTCACCAAGGGCACCCTCCTGGCCCGTGACCTCCCCCTGCTGGCCGAGGCGGCCAAGTCGGTCTCCGTGGGCATCGGCGTCTCCCTGGCCCTCCTGGACCGCGACCTCCAGTCCTCCCTGGAGCCAGGCACCCCCAGTCCCCAGTCCCGTCTGGACCTGATCCGCCGAGTCCGCGACGCGGGCCTCCCGTGCGGCGTCTTCATCGCCCCGGTCCTCCCCGCCCTCACCGACTCGAAGGAACACCTGGACGCGCTGCTGGGCGAGATAGCCGCCGCAGGCGCCACCGGCGCGACAGCCCTGGCCCTCCACCTCCGCCCCGGCGCACGCGAGTGGTTCGCCAGGTGGCTGCTCCGTGAACACCCGGACCTGCTGGACGGCTACCGAAACCTGTACGGCACGGGCAGCAACGCCGACAAGCGCTACCGCACCTGGCTCACCGCCCGCCTGCGCCCGCTACTCAGAAGACACGGCTTCGAACCACCCCACAGCCGCCCCGCCACCGGGTCCCCGCCGGAGAGCGACGGCGACGGCGAGGCCAGGTGGCCGGAAGGAGCCCTACCCGCCGACATCCCCACCCAACGCGGGATAGACCGCGACCAACTGACCCTGCTGTAGCCGCAGCACGCGGCGGGCGCGCGGGGCGGGGGCGCGCAGCCGGGGCGGAGGGGCTCTGGGGCGGGGGTGGGGAGCCGCTGGGGGTGGGGAGCCGCTGGGGGTGGGGAAGCGTCGAGGGCGGGGAAGCGCTGAGACGGGAATGGCGACCGGGGGGTGCCTCCGGATCAGCGGGCAGGGAGAGGGGCAGGCCGTCAGGCAGGGGAACGGGCGGACGGCTGGGCAGCGGGGGTGGTCGGCCAGCCGGGTGTGCGGCGGGGTGGCTGGCGAGCGCCCGAGCTGCGTGAAACCAGGGTGCCTGGGCGACTGGGCTGCACGGAAACGGGGTTGGCCGGGTTGCGCGAAAGCGCAAGGCGCAGGACGGCTGGGTACGGCGATGGCGGGGGAAGCGGAACGGTCGAGAATGGCGACGGTAAGGCAATAGGAGAGCCAGGCATCAAGGAAAGGCCGGGCATCAAGGAAGGGGCGGGCGCCAAGGAGGGGCGGGCGTAGAGGAAGGGTAGGCGTCCAAGCGCGTCTGACATCGGGCACCGCACAGTCCAACGACGGGATGGTCGGGTGCAGAGGACGGGCTGGCAGCGGGTGTCGCACAGGCGAACGGTGGGTGGTCGCGCGAAGGGGGTCGGGCAAGCGGAGATAGCTGGACAAGCAGGGCGGGTGGATTCGTGCGACGGTGGCGGCCGGGGCGGCGGGGCGAGTTTCGGCCCGGCGGCTCAAGTTTTGCCACCGACCCGCCGACCTGCTGGCTCGCTGGCCTGCTGACTCGCCGAACTGCCGAACTGCCGAACTGCCGGCTTGAGGGCTTGAGGGCTTGTGAGTCTGCCGAGTCCCCAGGTAGGCATGAGTAGCCATCGCCACCCCTGGACAGGTCGGGATCATCTGCCAGCCATGACCGATTTCGCGCGAAAGTGAGTCGGGGCCTTCCCTGAAACGTGGCCGATTTTACTCGGGGGATTTGACCCTTAAAATTTGTGATCGGGCAGGCT
>NZ_DBNGPQ010000007.1:0-16757 GCF_057122925.1 Umezawaea sp.
ACGCAAAACGGTGTTGACCTTGATGAACCTCGCCGGGCTGCCCGCGAGCGCGGCAGCGGACCAGGCAGGTCACTCGAAGGTGTCGATGACGGAGGACAACTACTTCGCCCGGAAGATCCTCGACACCGGCGCGGCGGACGTGCTGGACGAGGCGTTCGGCCCGCGGGCGACCGGCTGAGGCCGGAAAGTTTGCGCGGGGTTTCCGTGGGGTACTCGCCGATGTGCTCAAGGAACGAAGAAGCCCCAGGCCGTGTGACCTGGGGCTATCGCTCCCCCTACTGGATTCGAACCAGTAACCCTTCGATTAACAGTCGAATGCTCTGCCATTGAGCTAAGGGGGAATGTTCTGTTGTTCCGCCTGGCCTCTTCGGCCTGACAGGTGAGAACTCTAGCGCATCCGGATCGGGGCTCGCACACACCCCCCTCCGATGCGACAAGATGGGTGCGACCAGGCACGACACGAGAGGAGACCTCGATGAAGGGCATCCTGCTGGGCGCCGCTGTCGGCTACGTGCTGGGTGCGCGGGCCGGACGTGGGCGGTACGACCAGATTGTCCGGACCTACCGGCGGCTCGCCGACCACCCCGCCGTGCAGGGCGCGGCCGGGATCGTTCGGGCCAAGGTCGGGGAGAAGACGGGGTTCGGGCAGCGGTCGCACACGAACGGGCAGGCACCCCGGCGCGAGTCGGTGATCCCGCGGGCCTAGGGCCACGCGGGTCCGCCGGAGGCGATCAGGTGTCGCCTTCGGCGGGAAAGCCGTCAGCGCACGCCCGCGACGGCGAAGACGCGGCGGAACGGGAACCAGGTGGTGCCGTCGGGGCGCGGTGGGTACGCCCGGCGGAGCTCGGGCGCCAGCTCGGCGCGGAACGCGGCCCAGGCCTCGTCGTCGAGCCTAGCGCGGACGGGCCGCAGCGCGGTGCCGGTGATCCACTCCAGAACGGCGTCAGGCCCCTCCAAGCGCTGGAGGTAGGTCGTCTCCCACGCGTCCACCTCGCAGGCGCTCAGGACGTCCGCGTAGCCCGCGGGATCGAGTACCGGCACCTGATCGCGGAGCACGTCGCCCAGCTCGGCCCGCCACGAGGACTCGATCCGTTCGCGGACGAGGGCGTGGGACGGGGCCGCGAAGTTGCCGGGCACCTGCATCGCCAGCCAGGCGCCGGACGGCAGCTGCCCGGCCCAGCGGCGGAGCAGGTCCGGGTGGGTGGGGATCCACTGGAGGACGGCGTTGGTGACGACCACGTCGGTGTCGGGGGCCGGGGTCCACGTCGTGGCGTCGACCACCTGGGCGTCCAGCCCCCTGGCGCGGGCCGCCTCGACCATCTCCGGGGACGAGTCGAAGGCCTCCAGGGCGGCACTTGGCCAGCGGGCCCGGAGGGTCTCCGTGAGGGTGCCGGGACCGCAGCCGAGGTCGACCACGCGGCGGGGTTCGGCGGCCGGAACGCGGGCCAGCAGCTCGTGGAACGGCCTGGAGCGGTGGTCGGCGAAGGCCAGGTACTTCGTGGGGTCCCACACGTGCGCCTCCTCAAGCAGTACGGACGTACTGCAACAGTACGCGCGCACTACTCGGAGGGCTTGAGATTCTTGATCTTGGCCGCCACACCCGCGGCGATGTCGCGGACGGCGGCCAGGTCGGCCTCGGGGTCGGGGCGGACCTGGAGCACGACACCACCGCGGCCGGGGACCTTGCGCTGGAGGTACCAGGCGGCACCGATGTGGTGCTTGCTCTTGAACGACGCGGTGACCCTGGTGTGCACGACCTCGGGCACCTTGCCCGGCTCCTCCAGCACGAACCGCTGCGCGGGCAGGTCGCGCAGCAGCACGGCGTCGCCCGCGGCACCGTCCTCCTCCGCCTCGACCACCGCCAGGGTGTTGCCGCTCCACGTGGCCTTGCTGACCAGGTGCCAGCCGACGCGGCGCGGACCGGGCAGCCACAGGCCGAGCGACGTGGCGACCAGGTACCCGCCGCCGCGGACCGACGCGTGGGCCAGCACGGCCTCCTCGCCCTCCAGGACGCCGGTGAAGTCGGCGGGCAGGCCCTGCTTGAACAGTTTGCGCCACAGGTTGTCGAACAACATCTAGAGGCCTCCAACAGCCTGCTGGCCGAGCGCCTTGTGGTACTCCTCCAGCGCCACCAGGTCGCCGAACAGCGCGCGGTACTCGTCCGGGTCCTGCACCGGCGAGATGCGGTGCAGGCGGGACTTGATCTCGGAGATCTGGCCGAACACGAGGATCTGCTGCAACCGGGCGAGCACGGCGGAGACGTGCCGGAACTCGTCGTTCGCCTTGCACTCCAGCGGTTCCACCGCCAGCTCGGTGAGCACGGACCGGCCGGACTCCTCCTGGCACGCCTGGCTGACGGCCTCGACGAACGCGGGCCCGGAGAGGCCGCAGGAGGCGCCGCCCGCGTCGCGGATGGCGTGGTGCAGCGCGAGGTACACCGGGTGGCTGAAGACCTCGTCGGGCAGGGCGTCGTAGTACGGCCCCGCGAGCTCCGGGACCTGGAGCGCGGACTTCAGGGCCTCGCGCTGGTGCCACAGCCTGGGGTCGCGCTTGTCCGGGCGGCGGGCGGTCTCGACGGGCATCGCCGCCCGGTACGGGTCGACCACGGGCGGCGCGGAGCGGCGCTGCTGCTTGGCGGGCGCCGGGCCGCCGCCCGCGGTCTCCCGGACGCGGCGGACGATCGCGGCCTCGTCGTTCCAGCCGACCCACCAGGCGAGCTTGGTGGCGTAGCCGTCGCGCTTGGCGCGGTCCTTGATCTGCGCGACCAGCGGCACGGTCTTGCGCAGCGCCTCGACCTGGCCGTCGACCGAGTCGAGGTCGTACTCCTTGAGCTGCGTGCGGACCGCGAACTCGATCAGCGGGGTGCGCCGGGCGACGAGGTCGCGGACGGCGACGTCGCCCTTGTCCTGCCTCAGTTCGCACGGGTCCATGCCGTCGGGGGCGACGGCGATGTAGGTCTGCGCGGAGAACTGCTGCTCGCCCTCGAACGCCTTCATGGCGGCCTTCTGGCCCGCCGCGTCGCCGTCGAAGGTGAAGATCACCTCGCCGTTCATGTCGTCGTCGATCAGCAGGCGCCGCAACAGGTTCATGTGGTCGGTGCCGAACGCGGTGCCGCACGACGCCACGGCCGTCGGCACGCCCGCGAGGTGCATGGCCATCACGTCGGTGTAGCCCTCGACCACCACGACCTGGTGCCGCCGCGCGATCTCCTTCTTCGCCAGGTCGAGGCCGAAGAGGACGTGGGACTTCTTGTAGATCGGGCTCTCGCTGGTGTTGAGGTACTTCGCCTGGATCGGGTCGTCGTCGAAGATCCGCCGCGCGCCGAAGCCGACGACGTCGCCGCTGATGTCGCGGATCGGCCACAGCAGCCTGCGGTGGAACCGGTCGATCGGACCCTGGCGGCCCTCCTTGACGAGCTGCGCCTTGAGCAGTTCGTCGAGTTCGAAGCCGCGGCCGAGGAGGTGCTTGGTCAGCTTGTCCCAGCCGCTGGGCGCGAAACCGCAGCCGAACATCGCCGCGGCGGCCTCGTCGAAGCCTCGCTCGGCCAGGAACTCCCGCGCCTTCAGCGCGTCCGGCGAGCGGAGCTGTTCGAGGTAGTAGTCGGCGGCGGCGCGGTGCGCCTCGATCATCCGGGTGCGGGTGCCGCGGTCGCGCTGGACGGCGGAGCCGCCGCCCTCGTAGACCAGCGTGACGCCCACGCGGTCCGCCAGGCGCTCGACCGCCTCGATGAAGCCGAGGTGGTCGACCTTCATGACGAACTTGATCACGTCGCCGCCCTCGCCACAGCCGAAGCAGTGGTAGGTGCCGTGCGACGGCCGGACGTTGAACGACGGCGACTTCTCGTCGTGGAACGGGCACAGGCCCTTCAGCGAGCCGCCGCCCGCGTTGCGCAGCGAGACGTGGTCGCCGACGACCTCGTCGATTCGGCTGCGGTCACGCACCAGCGCGATGTCGCTTTCACGGATGCGTCCTGCCACGTCGTCGAGTCTAGTGCTGGCACACTGGTGCTCGTGACCGCTGCCGACCAGTTGCTGGCGAGGACGTTCACCGAGCACCGCGCGCACCTGATCGGCGTGGCGTACCGGTTGACCAGCAGCGTGGCCGACGCCGAGGACGCGGTGCAGGAGTCGTGGTTCCGCCTGACCGGGTTGTCGGAACAGGCCCGCGCCGACATCCGCGACCTGCGCGGCTGGCTGACGACGGTGGTCGGCCGGATCTGCCTGGACCGGCTGCGGTCGGCGGCCGTGCGGCGCGAGTCCTACGTCGGGTCGTGGCTGCCGGAACCCGTGGTGACGTCGCTCACCTCGACCGGTGACGACCCGCTGGACGTCGTGGTGCGCGACGACGACGTGCGGTTGGCGGCTCTGGTGGTGCTCGACCGGCTCACCCCCGAGCAGCGGGTCGCGTTCGTGCTGCACGACGCGTTCGCGATGCCGTTCGACGAGATCGCCGAAGCGCTGGGCTGCGCGGTGCCGACGGCTCGGCAGCACGCGTCACGGGGTCGCAGGGCGCTGGCCGACGCGGACCCGCCGCCGAGGGTCGCGCTGTCCGAGCAGCGGGTGGTGCTGGAGCGGTTCCTCGCGGCGCTGGCGACGGGTGACGTGCGGGCCGTGCTCGACGTGCTGCACCCGGACGCCGTGGTGGTCGGCGACGGCGGCGGCAAGGTCCGCACGGCGGTCAACCGGATCGTGGGCGCGGACAAGGTGGCGCGCTTCCTGCTCGGCCTGGTCGCCAAGTACCGGATCGACCCCGCGCGGGTGGGGGTCGTGGCGCTGGTGAACGGCGACCTCGGGCTGGCCATCCCGGACTCCCCCGGAGAGGGCACCGGGCTGGTGCTCCCCCGCCGGGTGGACGCCCTGGTGGTGCGCGACGGCCTGGTCGTCGGGATCTACGACGTGGCCAACCCGGACAAGATCGGTCACGTGCCGTTCGGGGCCTGACGGTCGGGGACCCGGCAGGCGTCACCGGAGGTGAAGCCCTGGTCGGTGATGCCGAACGCGGCGTTGGCCCGGCCGCGCTGGTTCTCCACCGCGATCAGGTAGGTCAGCTCGACGACGCCCCTGTGCCCCAGCCGCTCCACCAGCTCGGCCACCTGCTCGTCGGTGACCGCGACCGGGGTGTCGGTCATCGCGTCGGCGTACGCGAGGGCCAGCTTCTCCAGCTCGGTGTACTTCGACGACGTGGGGTAGTCGTGGATCTCGACGAGCCGGTCGGTGTCGAGGCCCTCGTGCTTCTGGAGCATCGTGCCGAAGTCGACGCACCACGAGCAGCCCAGCCGCACGGCCGTCCGGTAGAGGACCAGTTCGCCCAGCGCGGGCGGCAGCGCCCGCGACACGCGCTGCACGCCGAGTTCGTGACCGCTGTTCACGAGCAGCACGCCGCGGTGGTGCGCGAGGACCGCCAGCGGCTCCAGCACCGCCCCGAACCGCTTGCGCGAGTACCGGTAGGCGGCCTTGACCAGCCAGTTCGCGTTCTTCTCCTGCACCGCGGGGATCCTGGGCACGTGTCGCTCCTCGCTCGACGGGGTGGCTTCCACCACCTCGGACGAGGCCGCCACGCCGAACGTGACACCACCGGGTGACTGATGAGACCGGTGGGAAAGCCCTACGGTCCAGCCATGACCATGTCGAAGGGCTTCACCCTCGAGCTCGACCCCGAAGCCGCCGGACTCCTGGCGGGCACGCTGCTGGCGGGCGACTCGTGCGCGGTGCAGGTGCGCCACGGGAAGTCCGGAACGCTGCTGCTGTGCGCGCTGCCCGGCGAACGCGGCCAGGGGATGCGGCTGCACCTGAGGATGCCGGACGCGACTACCGGCTGACGCGGCGCAGGAAGGAGCGCCACCGCGCGGCCGGGAACACGAGCACCGGCCCCGGCGCGTTCTTCGAGTCGCGGACGGCGACGTCGTCCGCGAAGGACACCTCGACGCAGTCGCTGTCCGCGATGCCGCCGCTGCGGCTGCTCTTACGCCAGCTCCGGGTCATCGTCGCCCTCCCGAGGCCGGTCGTACTCGGCCATGTACTCCATCATCAGCGTGCGCGACGCCTGCCGCGGGATCGAGAAGACGGCCAGGCGCTCGAAGATGAGCTGGCTGCGGGCGATGGCCTGCGGCTCGGTGGAGAACGACCTGGTCATCTCGGTCTCGGTGTAGACCAGCGGGACCGTGTCGCGGTACTCGATGAGCTTGCACCCGGCGCTGAGCGCGCCCGCGCCGCCGACGGAGGCGGGCACGATCCGGATGACGCAGCGGGGGCTGGTGGCCTGGAAGATCAGCCGCAGCAGCTGGTCCTCCATCACCTGGTCGCAGCCGACCTTCATCCGCAGCGCGTTCTCGTGGATGTAGAACGTGCAGTACGGCCCCGAGTACGGCCGCAGCATCGCCTGGCGGCCGATCCTGGCCCGCACGGCGGGGGTGATCTCGTCCGGCGCGGTGAGCCCGAGCTGGCTGAGCAGCGCCCGCGCGTAGTCCTCGGTCTGGAGCAGGCCGGGGATGGTCGCGAGGTCGAAGCTGGTGATGGCCTCCGCCGCCGCCTCGGCGAGCGTGAGGGCGCGCAGGTTCTCCGGCAGCCGGTCGCAGCCGGGCCGGGACAGGTAGGGCTCGACCGCCGACTGGTGGCGCACGACGAACCCGTCGATCGCCGTCCGCTCCAGACCGCAGTGGACGAGCAGGCGCAGCAGGTCCAGTTCGCCGATGCGCGCCCGCCCGAGTTCCACCTGCGTGAGCGTGGTCGCGTGCCAGCCGAGCCGGTCGGCCAGCAGGGCGCCGTCCAAGCCCGTCAGGCCCCGCAGCCGCCGCAGCTCCTCGCCCAGTTCCCGACTGGACGCCGTGGAGTCCGTGCTCGTCATGCTGTGACGCTAGGCCGTCTGATCAGCCTTTTCGCCCTTTGGGGCCCGAAACCCCACTATCGAAGGACGACTTGATCACCAGTCAGGATGGATCTACGACCTGGGCGAGGAAGTAGACGGCCCCGGTGCGCGCGTGGCGCACCAGGAACAGGTGCGGGCGGTCGACGCGCACGGTGTGCGGCTCGACGTAACCCTCGAACGCGACCGACCGGAACACCACGGCGGTCGCGGCGGCGCCTTCGAGGCCTTCCTCGTCGACCTTCAGCACGGCCTCGTGGACGACCTCGTCGACCAGCACGCGCGGGTCGGGGGTCAGGCCCGTCAGGTCGCCGTCGGGCTCGAACAGCTTCTCCACGCCCAGCCGGGTGAGCACGGACTTGAGGTTCGCGGACGTGCCGAGGGCCAGCCTGGGCAGGAACAGCTCGACCTGCCGGAACTCCAGGGCCGCGACGAGGGCGTCGAACCGGTCGGGGGCCAGCGCGCCGAGGTCGCCGTCCGGGAGCAGGACGACGGCCTCCACGTCGCCGTGCGCGGGCAGCGACACGGCCTGCCAGCCGTCGACGGCGGCGTGCCGCATCTTCGCCTCGCGGCGCATCGTGGGCACCTCGACGGCGCCGCCGGGGGCGTGGAACGGCAGCGGTGCCGTGTCGGAGAACGTGCCCAGCCAGGCCGTCTTCAGGTACAGGGCGTTGACCAGGGTGGCGACCGTGTCGGTGCCGAGCTGACCCGCGCCGATCAGCTCCGGGATGAGGTCGTGGGTCGTCTCGGCCACGTCCGCGTTGATCAGCTTGCGGGCGGCCTCGGGGTCCGTGGCGAACGGCGCCTGCCTGGACTTGGCCCCCGGCCACGTCGCCAGGCCCTTGGTGAAGCCGGGCTCGACCTCCACGTCCTCCGCGGCCCACAGGGTGTTGGCCACGGCGAAGACCGCCTCGTCGTTCGGCGTGCTCCCCGCGAGCAGGTCGGCGTTGCCCGGCCCCAGCAGCGCGAGGAGCTGGTCGCGGGTCTCGCCCCTGGCCGCCAGGGAGGCCAGGCCGAGCGCGCCTGCCACGGAGTAGGGCGACCAGCAGGCGTTCGCCGTCCGGTCGGCGGCGAGGACGTCGTGCAGGGCCAGGGCGAACGCGAGGTGCTCGGACACGGGACTCCTCAAGGCAGGGGACCCGGTCGAGTCTGCCACCGCGGGGGCCTCAACGCCCCGGTACGAGCTTCCCGTGCCACGACACGGCTTCCGCGTCGGTCAGCAGCGCCACCTGGTCGACCACCACGCGCAGGCGGGCGGCGTCGTCGGACGCGGCGTCCCACGCGGGCACGAAGGCGGGGTCCAGCGCGTCCGGGGCGCGGTCGAGCAGGACGCCGACCAGCTCGGTGACCAGCTCGCGCTGCCGGACCTGCATGGTGAGCCGCACGGGGTCCGACATCACGTACCGGACGGCCACCGCCTTGAGCAGCGCGACCTCCGCGGCGACGAGCCGGGGCACGGCCAGGTCGGCGGTGTAGCGGGTGAGCGGGCCGTCGCCGTGCCGCTCGCGGGTCGCCGTGACCGCGGCCGAGGCGAACCGGCCGACGAGTTCGCTGGTCAGGCGCTTCAGCGCCACCTGCGCGCCCAGCGACCCGTCGTACTCGGCGCGCGCCAGCTCGGCGATGACCGGCAGCCGGAGGAGTTCGCGGGCGGCCTCCTCCAGCTGCGACACCGGCTCGGTGGAGAAGTGCTTCGCGGCCAGCTCGGCGACGGCCGCGCGCTCGGAGGGGTCGGTCAGCGCGGTCATGCTGATGCGGTGGGCGAGCACGCCGTCCTCGACGTCGTGCACCGAGTAGGCGACGTCGTCGGCCCAGTCCATGACCTGGGTCTCCATCGGCTGACGGCGGTCCGGGGCGCCGTCGCGGACCCACTCGAACACGTCGAGGTCGTCGGGGTAGACGCCGAACTTGTGCACGCCCGGCGTGTGCGGCCACGGGTACTTGGTGGAGGCGTCCAGGCAGGCGCGGGTGAGGTTGAGCCCGCGGGCCGTCTTGGGTTCCAGCCGGGTCAGGATGCGCAGCGTCTGGGCGTTGCCCTCGAAGCCGCCGCACGGGCCCGCGAGGGCGTGCAGGGCCCGCTCCCCGTTGTGGCCGAACGGCGGGTGGCCGATGTCGTGGGCGAGACCGGCGGTGTCGACGACGTCCGGGTCGCAGCCCAGCGCCTCGCCGATGCCGCGGCCGATCTGGGCGACCTCCAGCGAGTGCGTCAGGCGCGTGCGCGGCACGCCGGAGCCCTCCCCCGGCCCGACGACCTGGGTCTTGCCCGCGAGGCGGCGCAGCGCGGCCGAGTGCAGGACGCGGGCGCGGTCCCTCGCGTACGGGGTGCGGTGCTCGCCGAACCCACCCGTCAGCGACGCGCCCTTCGGCCCCTCCTCCAGCAGCCTGGCGGCGTCGTGCTCGGTGTAGCGCTGGCTCATCCGGTCAGGGTAGCCACGGGCTCAGAGGGTGATGCCGTCGAACGCGCCCGCCGGGGCCCTCATCAGGTGGTAGTACAGCAGCGCGGCGGTCTCGCGGCGGATGTAGAACACCTGCGTCTCCCTGGTCTGCACGTTCGGGCCGCTGCGCGTGGGCGACGGCCAGGCGTCCAGGCCCTCGTCCTCGGCCATCGTGCGGGCGCGCAGGGAGTGCCACGGGTCGCTGACGATGACGGCGGTCTCGAGGCCGCGTTCACGGGCGGCGACGCCGAGCGCCTGGATGCTGCCCAGCGTGTCGTTGCCCTCGCCGACCTCGACGATCCGGTCCTCGGGCACCTCGTGGTCGACCAGCCAGAGCTTGCCCGCCTGGCCCTCGGTGAAGTTGTCCCCGGTCTGGCGACCGCCGGTGGTGACGATGTACTCGACGACGCCCTGCTCGTAGAGCTTGCGGGCGTGCTCCAGGCGGGCCTCCAGCACCTCGGAGGGGACGCCGTTGTACTGGGCGGCTCCGAGGACGACGGCCATGTCCGCGTGCGTGCGGTCGTCGTCCCTGGCCACCTGCCAGACCCGGAAGGCGGTACCGCCCACGACGAGTGCGCTGATCACCAGTCCCCCGAGGACCGTGCGCAGCACCAACCGCATGATTCTGGCCAGAGGAGTGAGGGACACGCCCTCATAGTTGCAGAATCAGGGCCTGCCGTGTTCCCCGGCCAGCCGCACGGCCTCCGCCCTCGTGCGCGCCCCCCGTCTCGCCGGTGGCGGACGACCGGTGGTCGCGCACCGCGCCGTCGGACGGGTGCGGGGTCCCGGCCAGGTCGGACACCTGCCGGGCATCCGCGCGTCGGGCAGCGCCACGCCACGGAGAACCACCAGCCCGGACGAGCCGAGGCCGATCCCGGAGACCACCGCCGGACCGACCGCGGTGAGGGCGGGGCTCGCCGCCGACCGCGTCCGGACGGGCTTGTCCACCCGGACCGGGTACGGCAGCCCGGAGAGCACCACCGCGGTGCGGAGCGCGGCTGTTCGCGCCGCGCCGCGACCGCGGCTCCGCGCGGGCGTCCGGGGAGGGGTCGGGGGTCACGACCTCGGCGCGACGGGTGTCGTGGCCGGCAGGATCGCCGCCATGCCCGCACCTGAACCCACCATCCTGGCCACGTCCGGCGGTTACCGCGCCGGCCACCGCACCGACATGGAGTTCGGCAAGCTGCTGCACTTCGCCGTCGAGCTGTCCGGCGTGGACGGACGGCGACCGTCCGTCTGCCACGTCGGCACCGCGAACGGCGACCAGCGCGCGGGCAACGCCCGCATCTCCGAGGCCGGGCGGCTCGTCGGCTGGGACGTCTCGCACCTGAACCTGTTCACCATGCCGCC
The DNA here is from genome assembly GCF_057122925.1 of Umezawaea sp. Lineage (NCBI taxonomy): Bacteria > Bacillati > Actinomycetota > Actinomycetes > Pseudonocardiales > Pseudonocardiaceae > Umezawaea > Umezawaea sp. The sequence continues at coordinate 10,644 of NZ_DBNGPQ010000007.1, forward strand.
GACCGACGACCTGCGGAGCTTCGTGCTCTCCCACGACGTGGTGTGGGTGGGCGGCGGCTCGGTGGCGAACCTGCTCGCCGTGTGGCGGGTGCACGGGCTAGGCGACGTGCTGCGCGAGGCGTGGCAGGCGGGGGTCGTGCTCAGCGGTGTGTCCGCCGGGTCCATCTGCTGGCACGTCGGCGGCACCACCGACTCGTTCGGGCCGGAGCTGAGGGTCGTCACCAACGGGCTCGCGCTGCTCCCCTACGGCAACGGCGTGCACTACGACTCCGAGAAGACCCGCCGCCCCGCCGTGCACGCCGCCGTGGCGTCCGGCGAGCTGCCGGTCACGTACTGCACCGACGACGGCGCCGGATTGCTCTACCGGGGTACCGAACTGGTCCAAGTGGTGTCCGAAATCTCCCACGGTGGCGGTTACGTAGTGCAACGAGATGAGTCTTCAGGAACCGCACAGGAGGAAAAGCTCGACATCAGGCGGTTGTAGAGCGTTCAGTTAATGACTGTGGGTGAGCGTGCGCGACGGATCGGACTCCTCGGGGTGATCGCCTTGATGATGGCGATCACCTCCTCCGCGTTCCTCGCGCACGACACCGGCCCGCCCGGCGCCGACGCCCCCGAGGCCGCGGCGGACGCCAGGGCCTACGCGGCCCCGCCCGCGGCCGGGAGCACGCCCCCGCCAGCCTCGTCGGAGCCTCCCGCGGCCCGCGTCGACTTCGGCGCCGGACTGGCGGCCGCGGAGGCGGCGGCGGGCGACTCGGTGGACCTCGGCGTCGCGGTCATGGACCTGCGGACCGGCGACCTGTTCGGCAGCGGTGGCGAGAAGCAGTACTACTCCGCGTCCCTGAGCAAGCTGCTGCTCGTCGTCGACGTGCTCGCCCGCCGCGCGGCGGGGGAACTGGAGCTGTCCGACGACGGCCTCGGCCTGGTCGAGCGGGCGCTGAGCTACAGCGACGACGGCGCGATGGACGCGATGTGGACCCTGTTCGACGGGATGGGCGCGGTGGAGCGGGTCGCCCAGCGCGCGGGCATGACCGGCACGCACCCGCCGGACGACCCGTCGCAGTGGGGCGAGGTCGTCGTGACGGCGGACGACATGGTGCGGCTCTACCACCACGTCCTGGGCGGCGGGCTGGGCGCGGCGGACCGCGACCTGGTCGTGGACGCGCTGGCCGCGGCCCGGCAGGAGGCGGCCGACGGGTTCGACCAGTTCTTCGGGCTGCTCGACGGCGCGGCGCGCGGCGACCGCACCGCGTACGCCAAGCAGGGCTGGATGCACTACCTGCCGAACGACGTCTACCTGCACAGCGCGGGCGTCGTGGAGGGCCGGTACGCCATCGCCGTGCTGACCGTCCACTCGGGAGTGTCCACGGACACCGCGCGGAGCAGGGTCGCCGACGTCGTCAGCGCCGTCCTCACCCCGCTGCCCACCACCTAGGGAACCGCTCCGGGACAGGAGGAAGGCCACCCCGCCGCCGAGGTGGCCTTCTCCTACCGCGTACTGCTACGCGGGAGCTACTCCTTGCAGGTCTTGCCCTTGTTGATGCAGTTGACCAGGCGGTTCATGATCTTCTGCGACATCACGTTCGCGAAGTCGTCGTGGTCGCTGACCGGGTTGTGGTCCTCGTTCGGGAACGAGTCGACCTTGTACTGGCCCTTCACCTGGATGTCCCTCGGGATGTCGTAGGTGAGGGTGGTGCGCAGCTGCGGCACGGCCTTGAAGCCCTGCGGGCACTTGCCGGTCGCCGCGTCCGGGAACACGATGTGCGTGCGGTGGTTCGCGGAGTCGGTGTTCTTGCCGTCCCAGCAGCTCGGGAAGTCGTGGATCCGCTTGACCTTCGCACCCTCGGGGCAGATCGGGTACTTGGCGAGCTGGACCTTGTCCTCGAAGCCCTCGCAGGTCCAGGAGTCGCGGGCGTTCTTGGTGCCGTTGACGGAGATCTTCGCGTCGCCGTAGAGGATCTTGAGGAACTTGGGCATCGCGGTGACCTTGCCGACCGGGCTGCCGCGGAAGGTCAGCTCGGCGCTCAGCGGGCGCTGGATCTCGCCGTCGTTGCCGGGGAGCTCGTTGTTCTCGTCGGGCTCGTCACCGGGGTTGGCCTCCACCGGCGGCTTGTCGCCGTTCTCGGAACCGTCACCGATGGGCGAGGGCTGGCCGGGGGCCTGCACCGAGCAGCGCGAGAGGGCACCGAAGTCGATCGGCTGGCGGCCGTCGCGGCCGAGCGCGATGGTCATCCGGTCGAGGATGGCCTTCCGCTTCTCCAGCAACGGGTTCACGACCTCGGCGTCGACCTGGCGCGCGGTCTCGAGCTTCTTCTCGGCCTCCTCGGTGACCTGGTCGACCTCTCCGAGGGCCTGGTCCACCTGGGGCTGGAGCTCGTCCGGCACCTCGTCGAGCTTGCTGGCGACGTCGGGGCAGACCAGGCGCGGCTTGCCCTTCTTCCTGGCGTTGGCGTCGGCGGCGGCCTGCTGCTCCTGCTCCTGCTGGGCGGCGACGTCGACCTCGTTCTCCTCCTCCTCGTCCGCGGTGTCGATGCGGATGACGGGCCAGAAGTAGGTCGACTTGTCACCGTTCTTGCAGGTGGTGCCCGCCGCCTGGAGGCTCTCGTTGGTCGAGTTCGCGTTCGTCGACAGGTTGCCGACGTAGTCGTGGAGGTGCTCGGCACCGTTCTCGACACCGGGCGCGGCGATGAAGTTGTCGCCGTTGAAGTGCTCGTTCTCGTTCACGCCGCAGTCGACCGTGAAGGTGCCCTTCGACGCGTTGCCCTGCTTCTTCACGGGCTTCACGTTGGGCTGGACCGTCGTGATGTCGACGAAGTTGGAGATGTCGGCGCCGTCGGCGGAAGCCTGGTCGCCACTGGTGGCCGACACCACGACCACGGCCCCAGCCGCGATTGCCACGGCAGCGCCGAGCGAGGCGATCTTGGTTCTGCGGGAGATTTGGTGCCGCCCACCGGTCCGGGTCATTCGATGCTCACCTCTGTCGTCGGGGTGCTTCCGAAGCGGCGTGTGAGGCCGACTCACTGGGGCATACGCACGGTTGACGTGACGCCCCTCAACCGTGCCCGCCTCGTTACCAATCCGTTACATCAACACCACTGGTAGCAGAGGTCTGAAATATCACCCAACGCATACCGCAGGCTGAATCAGTCCCATGGGAGACCCCCGCCAGTCACGGCGACACCACCTGTGAGATATCTTCGCCCCCATGCCCAGTGATCTTCAGGAACCCCAGGAGCAACTGCGCCGGATCGGCGGACTCGTCCGCGACTCGCGCAAGCACCGCGGTTGGACCCAGTCGCAACTCGCCGACGCGCTCGGCACCAGCCAGAGCGCGATCAACAGGATCGAGCAGGGCAACCAGAACCTGACCGTCGAGATGCTCACCAGGATCAGCGAGGCGCTCGACTCGGAGATCGTGTCGCTGGGGCGCACGGGCCCCGTGCACCTGCGCGTCGAGGGCGGCCACCAGCTCTCCGGCGAGATCAACGTGAAGACGAGCAAGAACGCGGGCGTGGCGCTGCTGTGCGCGTCGCTGCTCAACGAGGGCCGCACGATCCTGCGCAAGGTCGCCAGGATCGAGGAGGTCAACCGGATCCTGGAGGTGCTCGCCAGCATCGGCGTGAAGACCCGCTGGCTGAACGAGGCCAACGACCTGGAGGTCGTCCCGCCCGCCCGCCTCGACCTGGCCAACATGGACGTCGAGGCGGCGCGGCGCACCCGCAGCATCATCATGTTCCTCGGTCCGCTGATGCACCACGAGACCACGTTCGAACTGCCCTACGCGGGCGGCTGCGCGCTGGGCACCCGCACGGTCGAGCCGCACATGACCGCGTTGCGCCCCTTCGGCCTGGAGGTCAAGGCGACCGCGGGCAGCTACCACGCGGAGGTCGGCGACACCGGCGGCCCGCACCGGCCGATCGTGCTGACCGAACGCGGCGACACCGTCACCGAGAACGCCCTCATGGCCGCCGCGCGCCGCGACGGCGTGACGGTGATCCGCAACGCCAGCCCCAACTACATGGTCCAGGACCTGTGCTTCTTCCTGGTGGAGCTGGGGGTGCGGATCGACGGCATCGGCACGACCACGCTGACCGTGCACGGCGTGCCGAAGCTGCGGCGCGACGTCGACTACTCGCCGTCGGAGGACCCGATCGAGGCCATGAGCCTCGTGACGGCCGCGATCGTGACGTCGTCGGAGATCACCGTCCGCCGCGTGCCGATCGAGTTCATGGAGATCGAACTGGCGCTGCTGGAGGAGATGGGCCTGGTCTACGACCGGGGCGAGGAGTACCCGGCGGCCAACGGGCGGACGCGGCTCGTCGACCTGGTGGTGCGGCCGTCCGTCCTGCACGCGCCGGTCGACAAGATCCACCCGATGCCGTTCCCCGGCCTGAACATCGACAACCTGCCGTTCTTCGCGCTCATCGCGGCCGTCGCGCAGGGGTCGACGCTGATCCACGACTGGGTCTACGAGAACCGGGCGCTGTACTTCACCGAGCTGACGAAGCTGGGCGCGAAGGTGACGCTGATGGACCCGCACCGCGTGTACGTGGAGGGGCCGACGCACTGGTCGGGGGCCGAGGTGATCTGCCCGCCCGCGCTGCGGCCCGCCGTCGTGGTGCTGCTGGCGATGCTGGCCGCCAAGGGGAACTCGGTGCTGCGCAACGTCTACGTGATCAACCGGGGCTACGAGCAGCTCGCCGAGCGGCTGAACCTGCTCGGCGCGCGCATCCACTCGTTCCGGGACAACTGACCGGTGGGGGCGGTGCTCTCCGCACCGCCCCCGTCCGTCAGCAGCCGACGAGCCGCGCGGCCAGGTAGCCCTCCAGCTGGTCTATGGCGACGCGCTCCTGCGACATCGTGTCCCGCTCCCGCACCGTGACGGCGTGGTCGGTCAGGGTGTCGAAGTCGACGGTCACGCAGAACGGCGTGCCGATCTCGTCCTGCCGCCGGTAGCGGCGGCCGATCGCGCCCGCGTCGTCGAAGTCCACGTTCCAGTTGCGCCGCAACGCCGACGCGAGGTCGCGCGCCTTCGGCGAGAGGTCCGCGTTGCGCGACAGCGGGAGCACCGCCGCCTTCACCGGCGCGAGCCTCCGGTCGAGCTTCAGCACGACCCTGCGGTCCACACCGCCCTTGGCGTTGGGGGCCTCGTCCTCGTGGTAGGCCTCCAGCAGGAACGCCATCATCGGACGGCCGACGCCCGCCGCGGGCTCGATCACGAACGGCCGGTAGCGCGAGTTCGTGGCCTGGTCGAAGTAGGACAGGTCCACACCGGAGTGGTTGGAGTGGGTGGTGAGGTCGAAGTCGCCGCGGTTCGCGATGCCCTCCAGCTCACCCCACTCCTGGCCGCCGAACCGGAAGCGGTACTCGATGTCCACCGTCCGCTTCGAGTAGTGCGACAGCTTCTCCTTCGGGTGCTCGTAGTGCCGCAGGTTCTCCTTGGACAGCCCCAGGTCCGTGTACCAGCGCGCGCGCTCGTCGATCCAGTACTGGTGCCACTCCTCGTCCGTGCCGGGCTCGACGAAGAACTCCATCTCCATCTGCTCGAACTCGCGGGTGCGGAAGATGAAGTTGCCGGGCGTGATCTCGTTGCGGAACGACTTGCCGATCTGGCCGATGCCGAACGGCGGCTTCTTGCGCGCGGCGCCCATCACGTTGGCGAAGTTGACGAAGATGCCCTGCGCGGTCTCCGGGCGCAGGTAGTGCAGGCCCGACTCGTCCTCGACCGGGCCGAGGTAGGTCTTGAGCATCATGTTGAAGTCGCGCGGCTCGGTCCACGCGCCCTTCGTGCCGCAGTTCGGGCAGGAGATGTCAGCCAGGCCGTTCTCTGGCAGGCGGCCCTTCTTCTCCTCGTAGGCCTCTTCGAGGTGGTCGGCGCGGAACCGCTTGTGGCAGCTCTGGCACTCGGTCAGCGGGTCGGTGAAGACGCCGACGTGACCGGAGGCGACCCAGGTCTGCCGCGGCAGGATCACCGACGAGTCGAGGCCCACGATGTCGTCCCGGTTCTGGACGACCGTGCGCCACCACTGCTTCTTGATGTTCTCCTTGAGCTCGACCCCCAGCGGCCCGTAGTCCCAGGCCGAGCGGGTGCCGCCGTAGATCTCCCCGGACGGG